>DASWNL010000510.1:0-5126 GCA_036399215.1 Abditibacteriaceae bacterium | reverse complement strand
TTTTGCATTGGGGCATTATTGGGTTGGAATTGGCAAGCGGGCCTCTTTTTCGGTGGTGTAATTTCCATCAGCAGCACGATGGTGATTTTGAAAACACTGATGAGCCGGGGCGAAATTCAAGCGCCGCATGGTCGCCTGCTTTTAGCCATGCTGATTGTGCAGGATTTGGCCGTGGTGTTCTTGATTTTGCTCCTGCCACGCCTGGTGCAGGGTAACGGCGTCGAATGGCGCGAATTGGCATCTATTATTTTAAAAGGTGCCCTATTTATTAGCCTCACGCTGTTTTTAGGATCGCGTGTAGTGCCGCTATTTCTGGCGAAAATCGAAAGCCTGCGCACGCCTGAACTTTCGATTTTAACTGCCGCCACTTTAGCTTTGGGCACAGCAGCTTTAAGCGGCACATTAGGGTTATCTCCCGCGTTGGGCGCCTTTTTAGCCGGGCTTTTACTGACCGAAACCGATTTTGAGCATTATGTGATGGCACGCATCGGCCCGATGCGCGACCTGTTCGCCACCCTGTTTTTCGTTTCGATAGGAATGCTGATTGACGTGAGTTTCATCCTCACGCGTCTGCCTCAAGTATTGGGCCTCTCGTTGTTATGCGTTCTGGTTAAAGCCTTGTTTACCCTGGTAGCGCTGGCCCCATTTCGCCCCGGCGGCACGACTTTGATGTTTACCGGCCTGGGCATGATTTCGCTGGGCGAATTTAATTTTCTTCTGGCCAGTGCGGGTTTGAAGGCCGGAGCGTTTAATGAAGAAATCTACAATCTGGTTTTGGCTTCGGCCCTGCCCACTATTGTTTTGACACCGCTATTTTTCAGCATAGCACCGCGCTTGGCGCTTGGCGTATCCCGGTGGCCGCTGCTGCGCTGGGCTTTTAGCACCCAGGCGCAAGTATTTGATGACACAACTTCTCCCAAAACGCCAAAACCCAGCGATTTAGCAGTAATTATCGGCTATGGTCGCGTGGGGCGACACGTCGCTTTCGGTTTGCGGCGTGCCGGATTAAAGGTGGCCGTGATTGAAAACGATTGGGCCATTCTCGAAAAAGTGCGCGAGGCACATTTCGTAGCCGTTTATGGTGATGCCAGTTACCGTCCCGTTTTAAGAGCAGCAGGCATCGAGACAGCGCGCTTAGTTGTTGTCGCTTTGCCCGATTTTGGCGCAACGCGCGCTGTTGTGCATCGCGCCCGCTCGATAAATGCCGAAGCCCTCATTATGGCCCGTGCCCAGCACGCTGAAGATGATGTCAGGCTGCGCGAAGCCGGAGCTTCGGCAGTGGTGTCACCTGAACTGGCTGGCGCCATCATGCTGCTCGATGAAACGCTGCTACTTTTGGGGCTTGCTCCTGAAACTCCTGTAGTGCCGGATAGCTTGTAAAATGAAGGCGTGCCGCGCTCTCATTTGCACCAAAGAAAAAGCCGTTTTAGCGTATTGAACTGGTGCTTTGCCCAATCAAAACGTGCAAAGCAGACAGCGCCTCATGATGCGCCAAAACGCGCCGCTGATCGCGAAGTTTTGGCCGACATCTGGCGCTTGCGGTTGGCTCTGGCTTTGGTAGGCGCCGGCGTTGTTTATGGCACGTTAGGTTATGCCCTCATCGAAAAGTGGCCTTTGCATGATGCACTTTACATGACGGTAATTACCATTTCGACGGTTGGGTTTGCCGAAATTCACCCGCTAAGTAACACCGGGCGCGCTTTTACAATGACGGTTATTTTAGCAGGCGCCGGTAGTGTGTTTTACTCGATGGGCGTGGCGTTTGAACTGCTGTTAAGCGAACGATTCCGCCATTGGAGGGCACATCGCAAAATGCAGGAAGAGATTCGAGAAATGCGCGGGCATTACATCATTTGTGGCTATGGACGTATTGGCCAGCAAGTCGTCGATGACTTGCGCGAAGCCGATTTGCCCTATCTGGTGATTGATTCCAAACCTGAACGCTGGCAGCTTTTACAGGAAAACAATGTGCCCTTTGTAGACGGCGATGCGACGCTGGATGAAACGCTGCTTGAAGCCGGAATCGAACACGCCAAAGCCGTTGTTGGTGCTTTGAATGACGACGCCAGCAACATGATGATGACTGTCACGGCGCGCGGCTTGAACCCACAATTATTCATTATCGCCCGCGCCGCGCTGCCCGAATCGGAAAAGAAGCTGATGCGCGCCGGGGCCGATGATGTAATTTCGCCTTACAAAGTCGGCGCGCGGCACATCTCTCTGGCAATGATGCGCCCCGCAGTCAATAACTTCATCAACGCCGTGCTTTACGACAGCGAACTGCAAGCAGAATTTACCGAAAAAACTATCGAAAACGATTCGCCCCTTGTCGGACAAACACTCGCAGACGCTGGCCTCGCCCATGGCCGCGATGTGCTGCTCATCGCCATGCTGCACAACAGCAAACTAATTTTTGCTCCGCCTGCCAACACCGTTTTACACGCCGGGGACACGCTGATTATCGTGGTGCCAACCGAGAGTTTGAAAATGGCGCGAGTATAAGTTTTATGAAGTGGAATAAGCGCACTGAAGGCATAATGTGGCTTTTTGCTGTATTTGTGATAGTTGCATTGTTGGCTGCTCTATTCTTGAAATTAGGCTTTTCTAAGCCGATCTCCATAATGTTAGGAATGAGAGTTTTCGTTGTTTTGGTTTCGGTTGGGATATTTCTCTATTTGGTTTTGTCAACGCGGAAAAAGTAAAAATGCCTTCAGGAAAAGTTCACGCGCAGTGCAGTTTGGTTTTGGCAGTGCCGGCTTTTGGTTTTGTGGCAGGCGCGACGGGTGATAATATCGCGGCGGGCACTTGCGCCCTTGGTTGTTTGCTTGGCATTATGCTGACGCCGGATTTAGATCAAGAAGGCCTATCAAGCAGCGAAAACGCGCTGGTTAAATACACGCTGGGGCTGGGATTTTTATGGGCGATGTTGTGGTATCCGTATGCGCGATTGATTAAACATCGCTCGCCACTTTCTCACTTTCCATTAATCGGCACAGCGGGGCGTTTGCTCTACCTGGGATTATTACTTCTTATTCCTTCATATTGGGGCTGGCATCTCATTCAACCTCCACCCGAAACCCTTCGGCTTTTACTATTTGCTCTGGGCGGATTAATTTTAAGTGATACCGGGCATTGGATTCTGGACACCAAATTTGGCGACAAGCCAAAGCGGCGCCGCGCGTGAAATTTATGATGAGATTTATGAATCGCGACGTGCCAGCCAGATGCCTATTAAAACTAAAGCGCCACCGGCGATCTGCGGCGCGCCTATAATTTCACCCAACAATAGCCAGGCGAAAAAGGCGGAAACAACCGGCTGAATCAGAAGGCCAATTGAGCTAAAAGTCGCCGAGAGATGCGCGATGGCATAAGTAATCAGGCTTTGCCCGATGGCGTGTGTCACGAAGGCCAAAGCCAGCAACACCAGCCAGCCGCGCGTTGTAGCGGGCAAAAAATCTCCGCCTTGAACTAAGGCTAAAAACAATAAAAAGACGCAGCAAAACGCGCCGCTCCACACCATGAGCGTTGCCGATGAAAAATCGGCACGCACACTTTTGGCGCTTAGCATGTAAGCCGCATAAAAGGCTGCCGTCAAAAGCCCTAATGCGTTGCCCAACGCGGGAAACTCGCCGCCGGTTTGCGTCGGAGCGGTGCGGCCATACATCAACAAGATCAAGCCGCCAAAAGCCACCGCCATGCCGAAGAAAAGCGCTCGTGGCACGCGTTCGCGCCATAACAACCAACCAAAAAACGCCACGAACGCGGGGGCGAAGTTACCAAGCAGCGTGGCATTGGCAACCGAAGTTAATTTGATACTCCAATGCCATACAGCCAGGTCACCGGTGAAGAAAAAGGCGACCAGAGCCATGCGGCCCCAATCGCGTGGTTGCAACTGTTTGTGGGCACTTTCTGTGCGGCGTTGTTCACGCACAAAAAACGCCCACAAAAACGGTTGAGCTAAAAGCAAGCGCCAGAAGGCGGTGGCAACCGGAGATGTTTCGCTAAGCCTTACGAAAATCGGCCCACAGCCGATAGCTAACCCACCGATGAAAAGGGCGATGAGAGGCCATTTTGTGGAGGCAGACAGCGGGAGGCAGGCGGCAGTTAAACCTGGTGAGTTTTCGTTTTTATCCAAGAAATCATTTCCTGCCGTCTGCCTCCCGCTTACTCTTAACGGTTCATCATAAACGTCGCCGTGCGCTCAAAGTAATCCATGAAAAGCGCGTGCAATTCGGGTGGGAAGTTTTCGGCTTCGATGGCGGCTTGCATGTGTTTCATCCACGCATCGCGCTCGGCCTGTCCGATGGTAAACGGCCCATGACGCATTCGCAAACGTGGGTGGCCGCGCTCCTCTGAATAAGCACCCGGCCCGCCGAAATACTGCATCAAAAACAACTTCAGCGTGCGTTTGCTTTCATCCCAATCGCCGGGATAAAGCGGACGCAAAACCTCGTCCTCCTGCACCGCGTTATAAAAATTATCGGCAATGCGCGCGAAGGTCGCCTCGCCGCCGACCAATTCGTAAATGGACATAGAAGTTAAGAGTTTTGACTTAAGAGTTAGAAGTTGAATCAGGGGCGCTACGCGCCATTTACTGCCGTTTATCGAACGCGCGAAGCGCACGAAATTAACTCATGACTCTTAATTCAAAACTTTCTTTATCCTTTCATTCCCGTTGTGGCGATGCCTTCGATGAAGGTCTTTTGCGCTAAGAAAAACAGCACGATAATCGGCGAAATGACCAGCAAAGACGCCGCCATTAAGAGGTTCCATTGCGTGCCGCCGTGTTGTGATTGAAAGGTTTGCAGCCCCAGAGCTAAGGTGTATTGGCTGGGATGCTGAATATAAACCAATGGCCCTAAAAAGTCGTTCCACGCGCCCATAAAAGTAAAGAGCGCTACCACGATTAAAGCCGGCCTTGCCAGAGGTAAAATGACATGACGAAAAATGCCCCATTCCGAGCAGCCATCCACCGTTGCGGCTTCGGAAAGCTCATCGGGAATGGTCATGAAAAACTGGCGCAGCAGAAAAATGTTGAAGGCCGAGCCAAACCAGGCCGGTAACCACAAAGGGCGCAATGTGCCCAGGAATTGGAACGGTGTATTATCGCCGATCCAGCGAAAAAT
>DASWNL010000509.1:0-1937 GCA_036399215.1 Abditibacteriaceae bacterium | reverse complement strand
GAGCGCATACGCTGCCACATTTTCACGTAGCCGGTCTGCTTGCCTTTTTTCAAAACATACAGCGTCGCTGCCAGGCCGCCCGCTGCACTTACTTTTGGTTTTGCCATGCTGCTTAGTTTAAAACTTTGAAATAGAACGCGGAGCTATGCTACGCGGAAACGGCTTTGATCGGCGCAGAAAAGGAAAGGTAATTTGGGAGAAGGCGATAGCCCTGCCCCGAAAAATCTTTTCAAAAATCCGCGCAAACCAAAGCCGTTTCTGCGTAGCGAAGTTCCGCGTTCTATTCCTCTTCAGCGCACCACGCCGCACTCATGAACGAAGTAAGCCGGATTCAAATCGGCCATAGGCCCTTTAAGTTTTTCGAGTTCTGCGGCGGGGCCGTGCAACTCAATGCGGGTCACATCGGCAATTTGCAAAAACTCTTCAAGAATCGGCTGCACGCGCGAAATATGAGTGAGCAATCCTTCAGCATCAATATAGGCCTCGCGGCAGAAAACTTCATCGCCGTTAATTGAGAAATCGTAATACAGGCACGCTTCTTCAGGCGTCGTGTTACTCACCATGCGGCGCATAAGACCTCTGGCTTTTTCCATTTGCCCTTCATGCACTTTGAAATACGGATTGATGCTCACGGCTTGTGATAACTCGCTCATAAACTCTGCTCCTTTGTGTTACTTTCCGCTAAATCAAATTTGCGGCACTGGTGGTTGTTGAAGTGCGGCATGTTCGGCGCATAGCCAGAGAAGTTGATTGCTTTTAGTGCGAACCGCACGCAAATCGCCCCAGCGTTTGGATTCGGAAACTTGCGAGAGAAGCGTATCATGGATATGGCGCAGTGCCACAATTTCTGGTTTCTGTGCTTCCAGAGATTCCAAATTGCTTTTCTGACCCAGTTCTAATTTTCCAGGGGGCAAAGCCTCGGTGGCATCGCTCATCAGGTCAATTTGAGTGCTTAAATCGCCGGGCAGTAGTTCATCAAGTCCGGCTTTGGTAACGGAACCGGCCAAAGGCACGAATGCCTTGAGGAACACAGTCGCCCATGTAATATAGGGAGCAACTTTGATTAGCCAATCTTTCGGCGAAACAATATCGAAGTTCTCAGCAGGATGCGGGCCATCGGGATGCTCACACCAACAAGTGACATTTACCTTTTTCTCGGTAGCTTTCGACCATAACTTCCAGTTGCTCACTTCGGAAGGCAGAATAGTGAACATATTAGGGGCGCGCTCCAATTCGGCACGATTAGGGTCAAGACTGGCGCGGAAGAAGCTCAGCGCCTGCACCATTAAATCAGACTGACCGGCTCTCAAGTCGCGCAACTGCTGCATGATTTCCTCTTCATGCGCGTTGAAGCCTTCCAGCATTTTGTCCACTTCGATGTCATCGTTGTTGCAATGCTGACAGGAAACAGCTTTTCCTTCTCGCCCTTTGAGGTAATCCCATTTAAAAGTGCCCGGACACGGCTTGCCATTGATGCGCCCGACGCAGGGCACGCGATAATCGAGATTGAGACGGGGCCAGCGTTCGTCCTTGATACGATTCATTGTGTTGCGAATCTGCTTGCACAGGTCACGCGGATAGCCGTCGCGCACCACAATTTGTAAATCGCGGTCAAGCAATTCTACGAAAGCCGTGCCTCGCCTATCCGTATCCAGAAAGAAGCCGTCGCGCCAGTTGCGGTCTAAACGGTCGCTCCCACTTCCCAAATCTTGAACGCGCCGCAGAGGATGAACTGCCGCCGTCAATGCCGGAATTATGCCCGCTGGTGGGTCTTGAGGAATTCTGCAAATTAGCGTGGCTTGCCGTTCGTTGTGTTCTTTGTCTGCCGGTGTCCAACGTAAGTCATCGGGGCGACTGCGATGAATCATCTCCGGCACCAGACTGGTTTGTTCGTTTTGTTTGTAGGCGATGTCAAACTTCCACATCATCCACAGCAA
>DASWNL010000508.1:0-2748 GCA_036399215.1 Abditibacteriaceae bacterium | reverse complement strand
ATTCGTTGAAGTGCCTTTTGCCAAAGCTGACCAGGTGATGGATGCTTTGCATCGCACCAAAGTGCGAGGCCGCAAAGTGCGCGTGCAGATGGCACATGGCGATAATTGATCTGTGCCTTGTTCCCGCAGAAAAGCCAAACGCTCCAGTGGAAATTCCATTGGAGCGTTTGGCTTTTAGGATGATGTCGTTTGCCGGTTGTAAAATAAAAGTGCTGCCTCTTCCCCTTGCCTTATGACTTCTCTTGATTCCGCCCCTGATTTCCCCTCCGAACACGTCCCTCTGGTGCGTTGGTTTTGGCGCCACATCTTCGATGAAGACACCGTGCGCCGCGAACTGGGCGCCTTGCGTGGCAATGGTTACGGCAGTATTGTGCTTTGGCCCGCCGAAGCACCGCTGGGTTATTTAGGAGAGGAGTGGATGCGTCGAGTGTGCCTTGTCGCCGAAACCTGCCGCGCCCAGGATTTAGCTTTATGGTTGCCCGACGATTGGAGAACGCCATCAGGTAGTGGTGAAATGGCGCGCTCTCACTATGAATCCAGCGCAGGTGATGCAAGTAATGGCAGCAGCGCATGGTCACTACGTTTTAAAACCGAAACCTTATCACGCGAAGCCGCAGCAGGGTGGCGGGCGCCGGACGAAAAACCTCTTATTGCCTGGGCCGCGCCCGTAGAAAATAAAGCTGTGCGCTGGAGCGAAGCGCGCAATTTGATAGGGGAGTGGGACGACAATCCGGCGCGCGGCGTGGCAAGTTTCAATGAAGATGTGCAGGTTATTTCGCTTTTTGCCGAGCGTGCCCAAAATGACATAGACCGTTTGGCCCCTGAAATCGCGCAGCGCTTCTTGCAGTTCACGCATGAGGCTTATCGAACCCATTGCGCCGAGTTTTTCGGCAGCACAATTCGCGGGTTTTATACATCAGGCCCGCCATTGAATTATGCCGCACCCGATAAATTGCCCTGGTCACCGCAATTGCCCGCTGTTTTTCTGGCACAGCATGGCTACGAACTACTGCCGCGTTTAGCGGCGCTGATCGCGCCGTGGGGTGAGGATGCCGTTATGGTGCGCCAGCATTTTTGGCAGACGGTAAGTGCTTTACTTCAACAAAATTGGTGGCAACCCTTGCGCGGTTGGTGCGAAGAAAACCATTTGCAATTAGCCTTGTGGGCGCGTCTGGATGGCGATGAATCGTTTAATCAAATGGTAGGTGCTTATGGCGACTTCGCGCCGGCTTTGCAAGCGGCGCATCGCCTTTTTGTAACAGCCGGGGATACGCCTTTTCTGACGCGATTAGCCGGGTCGGTAGCCGCTTTGGAAAATCAAGTGCCGCCTTTGGCTTTGTGGCTCGAAAACGAGGCGCCACAAGAGCGTATTCCACTCTTGCATCAACTGTGGCAGCACGGCATCGGCGGACAGATTGCGCAGCCTTCTGAGCCATTTCAGCCCTTTGCGCCCGTGTTGAAAAGCTGGAATGAACAATTAGCGCGCGTAGGCAAATGGCTGAACGAATCACGTCCGGCGGGACGCGTGGGCCTACTGTTGTCCTCGCGCTCTATCCAGGCGCATTATCATCCCAAAGGGCATCGTTTTACGCGCTGGGTCTGGGAAGATTATCTGTCCGCTACATCACTGCTGGATGAACTGCATTTCGACTTTCTATTGTTGGGTGAAGATGAAGTAACCGGCGGCATTTTGCAAGATGGGCAGTTGCTTTGTGGGCGCGCCAAAATACCAGTAGATGTTTTGGTTTTGCCCGGTGCCACCACGATAAGTTGGGAGTTGTGGCGGCGCTTGAAACAGTTTGTTGAAAGCGGCGGCAAGGTCATCTGTTTGGGATTGTTACCGCGTTGGAGCGAAAAGGGCCGCGATGAGGAACTGGAGCAGGCGGTTTCGCAAACCATCATGCTGACTGTGGCCGATTTGTATGATCAAAAGCCCTTCGACTTGTGGGGCGAGGAAGAGTCTTCGCTAGGCTTTCCTATAACGCGGCAAAATGAACGAAGTGGGCGTTGGGCCTGTTATCAACCGGCCTTGAACCCCGACCGCGATGATGCACTTTTGCGTGTGCGTCAGATGCTCAAAGACAGTCTGCCCGCACCTTTAGAAATCCAGTTGCCGCATGTGCGCTTTGCAAGGCGTGAAACCGCAAAGGGCAACCTGTTTTTTCTGGCGAATACTGGCCCCGCGCAAGAGTGGCATCTGCGTCTGCGCGCCACAGGCGAAGCAGAACAAGAAAACTCTATCGTATTGCAGCGCCTTGCCACACAGGATGAAGCACAAGCTCTTTTGGTCTGGACGCAGTTTTCTCCTGATGAGGGCGGCGGTGTTGCCCTGGATTTAACCCTTGGCCCCGGCGAAGCACGCTGGATTGAATGGCGCTTTCTAAAGGAGCCGGAAGAAGTGCCCGCTCACCTCGAACGCGCTTCGTTTTACGTGGAACGTTACGATGGGCAAACGGCACATGGTTATGCACTGCATCCCGGTGAGCCGCGCCTTTTAGTGCAAGTGAAGGGGCGATTTCAATCGCAGCGTGGACAGGCTATCGTTTTGCCGCCGCCTCTGCTTTTGCCGGATGAATGGCAGGTGCAACGGCGCGGGCCAAATGTGTGGCGCCTGACGCAGTGGTTTCAAACTGCTTCGTCGCAATTAACCGCTTCTCCCCTGACTGGGCCGTGCTTTTCATGGCATTCCTCTTTTGAAGTTGCCGAAACGTTACAGGAAATGTCTTCGCTGCAATTATGGGCGCATGT
>DASWNL010000507.1:0-9468 GCA_036399215.1 Abditibacteriaceae bacterium | reverse complement strand
TCTCAATTCAAAATTCAAAATTCAAAATTCAAAATTCTATTATGCTTCCCGCAATTATTGTTTTCGGTTATCTGGCGGTTGTTTTCTACATCGGCATCTTTGCGTTTCGCAAAGGTAAAAATCAAAGTGAAGACTTTTTCGTGGCCGGGCGCTCTCTTGGCCCGGCTGTGTTTTTGTTGTCGCTTTTTGGCACCAACATGACGGCGGTGGCGATTTTAGGCAGCTCCGGTTTAGCCTATCAACGCGGCGTCGGCGTTTTTGGCCTGATGGCCTCGGCTTCGTGTTTAGTCATTCCTTTGACTATCTTTTTAATCGGCACGCGCCTGTGGTATTTCGGCAAAAAATTCGGTCATATCACGCAAGTGCAGTTTCTGCGTGACCGCTGGGAATGCTCCGGCATCGGCACTTTTATTTCGATTTTGACCGCGCTGATGTTGATTCCTTATATCATCGTCGGCGTAATGGGCGGCGGCGAAACCTTAGAAACCATCAGTAACGGCGCGGTGCCGTTTGCCGTCGGTGGTGGGCTGGTTGCACTGGTCGTAATGAGCTACGTGTTCTTCGGCGGCATGCGCGGCACGGCCTGGGTTAACAGCTTTCAAACCGTGTTGTTTTTGTGCTTTGGTGCTGTAGCGTTTATCTTAATCGGCAAAAGCCTGGGGGGTTTCGATACAGCGATGGACACGCTGCTCAACGCTCCTAAACCGCCTAAAGGCCCGCCACCGGCCACTTTGCTTTCGCGCGAGCGCATTCCCCTTGGTGAATTCCTGTCGTATATGTTCATCCCACTGAGTTCGATCATGTTTCCGCACGTTGCTATCATGTGTTTGACGGCGGAAAAAATTACGCACTTCAAGCGCACTATCATCTTCTATCCGATTTGCATCATGGCAATCTGGGCGCCTTCGGTTTATTTGGGGGTGGTAGCCGCTTCTAAATATCCAGGCTTGCCACCTGGCGAAACCAATAACGTCATTATCCGCTTGCTTTCGGATGGCACTGATCCCTTGATTGCCGGCATTTTGGGCGCAGGCATCATGGCCTGCGTCATGGCTTCCGATAGCCAGATTCTGGCGCTTTCGACGATTTTTACCGAAGACCTTTTCGCTTATTATGGAGGCAAGGAAAAATTCGGCGAAAAAATGCAAGTTTGGACGGGCCGCTTGTTTGTGGTCATTGTAACGGTGGTTTCCTTTGTCATCGCTATGGCGTTGCACAAACAAGAAGGCATTTTTGAATTGGCGGTGCGTTTTGCTTTTACCGGCTTTGCCGCTTTAGCTCCCGTTATGTTGGCAGCGCTGTTCTGGAAACGCAGCACCAAATGGGGCGCACTCGCAGCATCGCTCTGGGTGGCGTTTGCCATGTTTGGCACCTGGTATCTGACGAATATCTCCGAAATCATCAAGCCTAAACCGGGCATGCCGCCCGCTGTTATTGAAGGATTTGGCGGCTTGTTCCTGCGCACTCCGGTCAATGTGACTGTTGGTGGCTATTTGCCTGTTATGCCGATGTGCATCATTTCGGCGATTCTCGTGGTTGTTGTTTCGTTGATGACCAAACCGCCCAGCCAGGCGACGATTGAAAAATATTTTCCGGCAAAAACTGCATGACAACTGAATCCGCCTCTTCACAAGCTCAATTACAACTCGACGCCCATGTGCGCGAAATTATTCAATGGCACTTTTCGCCGGAAACCGGCTGCCCTTTCTGGCTCGACTGGGCCAAAAAGGCTGGCTTCGACCCGCGTGAAAAAGTGCAAAGCTACGCCGATTTAGTGGCGCATTTCGATCATTTTCAAGACGAATGGCTGCGCGATGAGCAAAACGAGCGCTTTGTGCCCAAAGCCTTTGCCGGGCAGCCCTATTACGTCTTTGAAACCGGCGGCACAACTGGAATGCCCAAGCAGCGCATCAGTTGGAACGACCATAATGTAGATTACGAAGAGTTCTCCAATACCCTCGACGATAAATTCTTCCCGCGCGGCGCTAACTGGCTAATGATTGGCCCGACCGGGCCGCGTCGCTTGCGCTTCGCCATCGAACACTTGGCCCATGTGCGCGGCGGCGTTTGTTACCATGTTGACCTCGACCCGCGCTGGGTTAAGCGCCTGATTGAAACCAAAGATTTCGAGATGGCTAACCGCTACAAAGAACACGTCGTGGAGCAGGGCGCTACGATTTTGAAGAATCGCAAAATCGAGTGCCTCTTTACCACCCCGAAACTCTTGGAAGCCTTAGCCGAAAAGATTAACGTGCCGGATGCCGGCATCAAAGGCGTCTTCTGTGGCGGCACGCAGATGACACCGCAAATCGTGCGCTTTTTAACTGAAGAAGTGCTGGATAATCGCGCGCAGTTTGTGCCGACTTATGGCAACACGCTGATGGGTTTGGCGTGCAGCAAGCCGCTTTCGCGTGAAGACAAATGGAGCGTGACTTATTACGCCCCGCAGCCGCGCGCCGTTTTACGTGTCGTTGACCCCAACGATACAACGCACACCGTTGCTTATGGCGAACGCGGTCGTGTTGAACTGACAACATTAACCAAAGAGTTTTTCATGCCGCGCTTTTTGGAGCGCGACGAAGCCATTCGGCGCGAGCCAACCGATTTGTATGCCTGGGATGGCGTCGGCGAAGTGCGGCCCTTTGGGCAAATGGAAAAGAAAACCATTGAAGGGGTTTATTGAGTTGTGGGAATGGAATTCTTCTTCAACTATGATGCGCCCGATGAGGTGGATTTAGAGGTAAAGCCAGCAACTGCTGGATTTGGAGTTGAGATTCATGCTCTCGCAGATTTAGCGAAAAAGTGGGGACAGTGGCCGTCATTCGTTGAGGAATGGCACGCCTATTGTCAAAAGGTGAACGAAGAGTGGCCTTTCCCAGAAAGTGATTCTTCCGAGCCACCAAGTGAAGAAGAAATGGAAGCCATTCATGATGCTTTTGATTGTTGGGGGCCATCGTCCTCGTTTGATCCAAACGAAGCTAAAATCTGGGCGAATCGCTGGATTCAGTTTTGGGATGAAATGATAGATGAAGAAGCAAAGCAACTCTTCCCGGATTTCGATACCCCATTGCACCGTCGAGATGCCCCATTTGGCCGCGACTTTCAAATAAAAGAACTGAGAAAATTGGTTCAACAAACTGAGTGTGCAGAAAAACATCAGGTGAAAATGAATATGGTAATGGTGATGGGCTAACGGATGTTTTCAATGATAAAAAATAAATTCATCGGGTTAGGTTTGCTCTTATGCTGCACGCCGCTTTTCGCTGCCGACTGGCCGCAGTGGCGCGGGCCGAATTTAAATGGCGCGACGGATGAGAAGAATCTGTCGGCGCAGCTTGACCCGGCGAAGAACTTAAAATGGTCAGTCGAGTTGCCCGGCCCGTCGGCGGGCACGCCGATTGTGTTTGGCGATAAAATTTTTCTGCCCTCGCTTAATAACAAAGACAAAACTTTGCTGGCGCTATGCTTGAATCGCGCGGATGGCAAAGAAATCTGGCGGCGCGAAATCGGGCCGGTGTTGGCTTCCAGTGATCGCAGTGATTTAGCGGCGCCTTCGCCGGTTACGGATGGCAAAACCGTTATTTTTCTTTATGGTTCGGGCGATGTAGCCGCGTTTGATTTAGCAGGAAAGCCGCTCTGGCAGCGCAATTTGCAAAAAGAATACGGCGAGTTTTTTGTCAACTTTTTGTATGGCGCATCGGGTGTTTTGCTGGGTGAAAAATACATTGTGCCGGTTTTGCATCGCGGGACGGAAAGTTATTTGATAGCGCTGAATACGGCAACCGGCAAAGACATTTGGCGCGTCATCCGACCTACCGGAGCAAAGGATGAAACCAAAGAAGCTTATACCACGCCGATTCCCGTCACCTACGACGGCAAAACCGAAATCGCTTTAGTAGGCGGCGATGCCGTGACCGGGCATGAACTGGAAACCGGCAAGGAATTGTGGCGCGTTGAGGGCTGGAATCCGACGCGGATTGGGCACTGGCGCATTGTGCCGACACCCACGCAAATCGGTGATTTATTAGTGATTTGTCCACCCAAAGGCGGCGCCACCTTCGCCATTAAACCGGGCGTTTCGGGCGACAACGACAAATGGACATGGCGCAACCCGCAACTGACCAGTGACGTTTGCACGCCTTTGTATTACAACAACCAACTGTATATTTTGGATGGCGACAAAAAGCGTCTTTCGTGTGCTGACCCAAAAACCGGCGAGGTAAAATGGACACATGAGTTGGGTGGGCGCCCGGTTTTTCGCGCTTCACCCACCGGCGCAGACGGCAAAATTTACTGCATGAACGAAGGCGGCGAAGTGTGGGTTTTGTCGGCTGACGAGCCGAAAACTTTGCATCAAGTCTCCTTAGAAGGCCCACGTTCGCGCGCCACAATAGTCGTTGCGCAGGGCAACATTTTCGTGCGCACCTCAGAAAAACTATTTTGTTTTCAAAATTGACGATTCCATGATTCATCTTCCTATTTTGCGTGCGGGCAGCGTTTACGAAAGTCTCGACACCGTTGAATTGAAAAGCCTGCGCGGCGGTGCTGATGTCGCGGTTGTCAGTCAGGCCAATGCGGGAATGCTGCGCCGCGATGTGGCAAAAATCGGCGCGGCGCGGCGCGCTTTGCAAGAGTGTTCGCCCGCACAGCTTATTGAAATTACTCAACGCGCCGGTGAACTGTTTTTGAATGAAGCGGTGCCGATGGGCTTGGACGGCGAAACGCAGACGCCGCAAGAATATATCGAAAGTCTTTCGGCCACTACCGGCTTGCCGCACGCACTCTGCCGCTTGAACATGGGCAAGGTGAAACAGGTTTTCGATCAGATGCCGCAGATTATCGGCGGCCTGACACGCGGCTTGAATCTGGAGATTTTGCAAAGGGGTTTAGGCGAAGAAGACGGCACACTTGTGAGCTATTATCCACAGGCCGAAGCCTTAACAGTTATCCTGCCCTCCAATTCGCCGGGTGTGAATTCAATCTGGATGCCGGCCATTGCCTTAGGTATTCCTGTGATTTTGAAACCGGGCCGCGAAGACCCGTGGACGCCGCTGCGGATTATCCAAAGTTTCATCGCGGCAGGAGTTCCGGCGCAGGCGTTTAGCTTTTATCCGACAGATCACGAAGGCTCCAACGCTTTGATGGAATTGGCGCAGCGCGCTTTGATTTTTGGTGATGAAAGCACCGTCGAGCGCCATGCCGGTAATCCGCGCGTGCAAGTGCATGGGCCGGGGCGCAGCAAGGTTCTCATTGGCGAGGACTGCATCGAAAACTGGCGCGAATATATAGATGTCATGGCCGAATCTATCGCTGCCAATGGTGGGCGCAGTTGTGTCAATGCCTCGTCGGTTGTGGTGCCGAAATACGGACGCGAAATCGCCACAGCCTTAGCCGAAAAATTGGGGCCGCTGGAGCCGCTTTCTCATGATGATGAGCGCGCTATTTTGGCTGGTTTTGCCAACCCCAAAATGGCCGAGATGATTGATGCCGTTATTGAAAGCGAACTGGATGGCGCCGAAGATGTAACGGCACCCATTCGCGGGGATGTGCGGCGTGTTGAATTAGCAAACAGTAACTACTTGCGTCCGACAGTTGTGTGGTGTCCTTCATTTGAGCATTCGCTGGCCAACCGCGAGTTCATGTTTCCCTTCGCGGGAGTTAGCGAAGTGCCGCAAGAAAAAATGCTGGAAACCATTGGCCCCTCGCTCGTCGTGACCGCGATTACAAAAGATGAAGAGTTCATCGGGGATTTGCTGGCGTCGCCGTTGATTGATCGTTTGAACATCGGGCCGCTACCTACGAATCGTGTGAGTTGGGATCAGCCACACGAAGGTAATTTATTTGAGTTTTTGTTTAAGAGGCGTGCTATTGCGCGCGCAGAGTTTTAAAGTGTTTAAGGAGTAACAATGAGAAAAGTATTGATTCTTTCAGGATTGCTGGCGTTAACCGTTCCCGTTTTGGCGGCTGACTGGCCACAGTATCGCGGTGTTAATCACGATGGCAAATCGCCGGAAAAGATTGCCAAATCTTGGCCGACTGAAGGCCCGAAAACCGTCTGGAAAGTGCCAATGGGCGAAGGTTTCAGCGCCATTTCGGTTGTTGGCGACCGCGCCTACTGTTTCGCTTCACGTGATGAGCAAGAAACCGTTATCGCCATGGAATCGGGCACCGGCAAGGAGTTGTGGGCGGTGCCGATTGACAAGAAAATTTATGACCGTCAGGGCGGAAATGGCCCCCGTTCGACGCCCGCCATTGATGGCGACCTCGTTTACATTCTGGGCACTTACGGCAAACTGGCAGCTTTGAATGCAGCCGACGGCAAAATTGTCTGGCAACACGATTTGAACGCGGAGTTTGGCGGCAAGACCATTCAGTGGGGCTACGCTGCTTCGCCGGTTATCGAAGGCGATGTGGTTTTGGTGTGTGCCGGTGGCGAAGGCCAATCTCTGCTCGGTTTCAATAAGAAAACCGGCGCGGTTATCTGGAAAGGTCAGAGTGACGGCATGACGCACGCCACGCCAACGCCAGCGACTTTGTTTGGCACCCGCCAGGTGATTTTTCGCACCGACCGGGGTCTGGTTTCAGTAGTGCCTACATCCGGTGATGTGTTGTGGCGCTGGGATTTTCCTCATCGTGTTTCGAGTGCTGCTTCTCCCATTGTTGGCGATGACATGGTTTACGTTTCAACGGCTTATGGCATTGGAGCGGGGGCTGCGAAAATCAGCAAAGACGGCGACAAGTGGACAGCCACGGAATTGTGGACGGATAAGAACCTGCAAAACCACTGGACAACACCCGTTTATAAAGATGGCCATCTTTATGGACTCTATAAGAACGGCGATGGCCTGCGTTGCATTGAGATGGCAACCGGCAAGGAAAAGTGGACCAAAGGCGGCTTTGCCTGGGAGGGCGCCACCACTTTGGTGGATGGCGATGTCTTAGTGCAAAATGATCGCGGCGAGATTGTCCTGGTCAAGGCCAACCCCGAAAAGTATGAAGAGTTGGCTCGCGCGCAACCGCTGGGCGGCAAATGTTGGACCATGGCAACCGTTGCCAATGGACGCATTTTTGCTCGCAGCATGACCGAAGCGGTCTGCCTGGATGTCAAGCCGCAACTCGCTAAATTGCGCTAAGTAAAATTGAAAATGGTAGGGGCGAGCGCTGTCTCGTCCCTACTTTTCATTGAACCACGAAAGTTTTGGATGCATTTTGATTATCAGCCGCGCACGCGCCTCGTTGTGGGCGCGGGGTGTTTAAGCCAACTGGGAACTTTGGCCCGCGAAAATGGTGCGAGGCGCGTTTTGCTGGTAACCGATGCCGGAATCGTGCAAGCCGGTCACGCTGCACGCGCGATGGAGTTTCTGCAAGAGGCTGGATTGCAGGTCGCGGCCTTTGATGCTGTTCATGAAAATCCTACTACGCATGATGTGAATGAGTGCTTGCAAGTAGCGCGTGCGGCTGAAATTGATTTTTTCGTGGGGTTGGGCGGTGGTTCAAGCATGGACACGGCCAAGGGTTGTAACTTCCTGTTGACCAACGGCGGGCAGATGAGTGATTACTGGGGCATCGGCAAAGCGAATTTGCCGATGCTTCCTCTTATTGCGATTCCGACTACAACCGGAACGGGCAGCGAATGCCAATCGTTCGCTTTGATTGCGGACGAAAAATCGCATCTGAAAATGGCCTGCGGCGATGCAAAAGCCGCTGCGCGCATTGCCCTTCTTGATCCCGAACTAACTCTGACGCAACCGCGTGGCGTGGCAGCGGCAACGGGAATGGATGCACTTTCCCATGCTGTTGAAACGGCTGTCACCACCAGGCGTAATGCGCTTTCCAAGCTGTTTTCGCGTGAAGCGTTTCATTTGATTGAAGCTAATTTTCAGCGTTTGACACAAACTCCTGATGATATTGAAGCGTGTGCCGCTATGCAATTGGGTGCGGCCTGGGCCGGAACGGCGATTGAAAACTCGATGCTGGGCGCGGCGCACGCGGCGGCTAATCCGCTTACGGCGCACTTTGATGTAGTTCACGGCCATGCCGTTGGTGTTATGTTGCCGCATGTGGTGCGCTTCAACGCTAAAGAGAACAGCGCACGCCGCGAATATGAACTCTTGTTTGGCGATGCCGAAAAATTAGCAGCACGTCTTGAAGAGTTGTTGGAAGTTGGTGGCCTGCCACGTAATTTGCACGAATGTAACGTAAGCCGGCAAGCGATTCCACAGATGGCCAAAGAAGCCGCCGCGCAATGGACGGCGACGTTTAATCCGCGCGAAATCGGCGCGATGGAATTTGAAGAGTTGTATGAAGAAGCATTTTAGTTTGTTTAACACGCTGCTGGGTGCAGCAACTTTGTGCGCGATTAACGCGCACGCCGCTGATTGGGTGCAGTTCAGAGGCAACACAGGGCAAACCGGCGTTGCTTATGGCAAGTTGTCGGCGTCTCCTAAATCTATTTGGAAGTTTAAGACCGCCCGGCCTGTTACCGGCGCGCCGGCCATTGTTAAAGGGCGCGTTTATATTGGCTCAACGGACGGCAATGTTTACTGTTTGAACGCAAATAACGGCCAAAAAATTTGGAGTTTTGCCACCAAAGATGAGGTCGAAGCTGCGCCTTTGGTTTTGAATAACACGGTTTACATTGGCGCTTCGGATCGCCATTTTTATGCGCTGAATGCCGCCAATGGCAAGCTGAAATGGAAGTTCAAAACCGGCGATAAAATCCTTGGTGGCGCTAACTGGTTTAAGACTTCAAACGGCGCTTTACGCATTGTTTTTGGCTCTTATGACAACAAGTTGTATTGCCTGGATGCCAATAGCGGCAAAGCGATTTGGAGTTACGAAACTGAAAATTACATCAACGGCAGCCCGGCAATCAGTGGCGGTAAAGCCATCTTCGGTGGCTGCGATGGCAAGATTCATCTTGTGTCATTGAGCAACGGCAAAAAGGCCGGGGAAATAGATGCGGGCGCTTATATTGCAGCTTCAGCGGCGCTTAGCGGCCCTGAAATTTACGTGGGCAATTACGGTAACGAGTTTCTGAAGGTAAATATCGGCACCAAGAAAAAGGATTGGGAATACCGCGAACGCTCGTTCCCCTTCTTCTCTTCGGCGGCCTTGTCCAGCGACCGCGTTTTCGTTGGTTCCCGCGATAAACGCTTACATTGCCTGTCGCGCAAGACCGGCAAGGCGCTGTGGACTTTTAATGCACGCGGCAAAGTGGACTCTTCTCCAATCATTTGCGATGGCAAATTGGTTTTCGGCGCAGAAAATGGCCGCCTGTATTTAATAAGCATGAGCAACGGCCAGCAGCTTTGGTCGTATGATGCGGGCAAGGCGATTACCGGCTCGCCTGCTGTTTCAGATGGCTTAGTTGTCATCGGTTCCGAGAACGGCTTTGTTTACGGTTTTCGGTAAATGGTTTGAATTAATGGTGATTTTATGACGGCGACGATTGCTTTAGAACTGGAC
>DASWNL010000506.1:0-8962 GCA_036399215.1 Abditibacteriaceae bacterium | reverse complement strand
GCGCCCACTTCCAATCAAGTGTTTAAAGATTGGAAGTGGGCGCAAGCCCCGCTTTTTTGTTGCTCCCGGAACTTTTCCACTGGTTCAGGCATTTAAGACAGCATGAAATATCCTCGCTTTGTCGCTTCCCTTTTCGGCCTGTTAGCTGTTGTGGCAGGCCTTTTTACTTTCCAATTTTTATCGGGAGAAAAGCCTGTGGCACCCGCTTTAGCGCAAGGTGATAACTTGCGCGCCCCGGAGTTTCCGGCTGAGTTCAAGTGGCTGAACGTAGATACGCCCCTTTCCTTGCGCGCCTTGAAGGGCAAGATCGTGCTGCTCGACTTCTGGACATATGGCTGCATCAACTGTATGCACATCCTGCCCGACTTGCACAAATTAGAGCGCAAATATCCCAATGAATTAGTTATTATCGGCGTGCATTCGGCCAAGTTTCAACATGAAAGCGACGCGGGCAACATTCGCAACGCCATGCTGCGCTATAACATCGAGCATCCGATTTTGGTGGATGAAGGCATGAAAGTGTGGGACGCCTACGCAGTGCGCGCCTGGCCGACCTTTGTGCTCATTGACCCGGCGGGACGCATCGCCGGAAGCGTGGCGGGCGAAGGCAATTACAACACTATAGATCAGAACATTGGCCGCTTAGCCAAAGAGTTTCGCGACAAAGGCTTATTGAATGAGACGCCGCTAAAATTGGCGCTTGATGCCGCAAAAATGCCGCAGACCGATTTATGGTATCCCGGCAAAGTGTTGGCAGATGGCCAAGCCGATCAACTCTTCGTATCCGATTCCAATCATAATCGCGTGGTTATCAGCAACCTGAGCGGCAAGGTCTTGGCCGTCGCCGGAAGCGGTGAGCGTGGTTTCAAAGACGGCGCTTTTGACGAAGCCCAATTCTCTAATCCGCAAGGCTTAGCTTTGCAGCGCAACGGCAATAACGCCACGCTTTATGTAGCTGACACCAATAACCACGCCATTCGTGCCCTTGATTTAAACAAGGGCACTGTTAAAACCATCGCTGGCACAGGCGCACAAGCACCGTGGCGTTCAATTGGCGGTAAAGGCACGCAAGCGCCTCTCGCTTCGCCGTGGGATTTGTTGCTGCGTGGCGGGGAGTTATACATCGCTATGGCCGGGCCGCATCAGATCTGGAAGATGAATTTGAAGTCGGCGCAAGTTGGCCCTTATGCCGGTAGCGGACGTGAAGCACGCTTGGACGGCACTTTAAAAGAAGCCGCTTTTGCGCAGCCTTCAGGTTTGGCAACGGACGGCAAAACTTTGTTTATCGCCGACAGCGAAATCAGCGCCATTCGCGGTGTGGATTTGCCGCCGGGCGCCAAAGTGCAAACCTTGGCCGGTGGCGATCTATTTGATTTTGGTGATGTGGATGGCTTTGGCGACCGCGTGCGCTTGCAGCATCCTCTTGGCCTCGACTTTAAAGACGGCGTGCTTTATATCGCGGACACCTACAATAGCAAAATCAAAACGCTCGACCCGCAAACCGGCCAGGTTTCCACGTGGCTGGGTGGTAAAGGCGACCAGGACGGCGGCGCTCCCAAATTTTACGAGCCGGGCGGCATCTCCTTCGCGGGTGATAAGTTATTCGTCGCTGATACCAATAACCACAAAATCCGCGTCGTCAATGTGAAAACCAAAAGCGCGACGACGCTCAAATTCGACGGCCTACCAGTGCCTAAACCCGCCGAACCTTCGCGCCCAATTCGCCCGGTTGACCCCGAAGCCGGAACCATTACCTTGCCCGTGCAAACCGTAGCGCCCGGCGCAGGTAATCTCGTTCTCGACTTACAGTTGCCCGCCAAACATCACTTGAACAAAGAAGCTCCGCAGCGCGTGCAAATGCGTGTTGACGGCGCGGGCGTGAAACTATCACAAAGCGACTTGCGCGGAGACAAAGTAAGTTTGCCGCTGCGCGTGCCTCTTGAAGTTTCAAAAGCAGGCGAAGGCACCCTTGTCGCTTCGACTGCGGTTTACTATTGCAGCGACACCAATGGCACCTGTCTTGTGCGCTCACTGCGCTTCAAAGTGCCTTACAAAATTGCACCTGACGGCGCCGCGCAGTTGACGGTGAAGCAAAACGTGGAGTAGTTTTCAGGGGCACGCCATATCAATATGGCGTGCCCCTACTTCTTGTGAAGTATGAATTCATCTGCCAACAAAAAAATCGCAGCCTTAATCTCCGAAATCACTGTGACATTTGATGGCGTTTCTCGCGAAGGCGGTGTTTCGCTGCATGAAGCGGCTGGCATTGACGATTACGAATCCTCAGACGATGAACGTGCTGTTAATCGAGCCAAAGACACAGACACAAAATGGCAAGACGTTCCTGACGAAGATATTGAATATGGTTATGTAGTATTGAATTACCTTGATCCGAAAGGATTCCGCTATTACATTCCTGCCTACATGATTTGGGTGCTGAACAATCTTGAGAACTGTGAAACCCAATCTATGACCTTTGATGCGGTAGCATATACATTTGTTGGTTATAAAAGCGCAGATCAAAAAGCCAAGTGTTCTCTGCTTACTGTCAAGCAATCCAAAGCCATCGCTCATTTTCTGAGATTTTGGGTAGATCATACAGAGAAATCCTTGGCTGAACTTGGCCTTGATTATGATCAAGCAGATGACGAACGGCAGCAATCTCTCAACTACTACTGGAGCCAATTCCTCTAACAATTCAGCCATCAAGCACCTCATCCGGTAAACTTCCCCGCCGGTGACTGAACTAACTGATACGACGCTTTCCCACTGGAACGATTGGGTGGCGGCTTCGCCCTATGGCGATGTTTTGCAATGCCTCGAATGGGGCGAATTGAAAAAACCGGATTGGCGGCCTTTGCCGATTTGGGTCGGCCCTGCTGATAAGCCCGATGCGCTTGCCCTTGTTTTGCGGCGCTCGATTCCGCGCACCGGACGCTGCATCTTTTATATTCCGCGTGGCCCGATTCTTGATTGGAACAACCACGAGGCGGCGCGTGCCCTGATTCAAAAGCTGAAAAGCGAAGCCAAACGGCAGCGCGCCATTCTCATCAAAATTGATCCGGCGGTTCCTGCTTCAACGCCCGGCATCGCCGAGTTGCTCAAAGAACTGGGCTTTGTTCCCTCGCCGGACGCAGCCAACAGCTTTGGCGGCACGCAGCCGCGCTATGTGATGAAACTCGACATAAGCGGAGAGGAAGAGGATGTCACCAAACGCTTTCATCAAAAGTGGCGTTATAACATTCGCTTAGCCGGTAAAAAAGGCATCGAAGTTAAAACTGATTGCACACGAGACGATGTAAAAGTCTTTCATGACATTTATCGTGTGACCGCCGAGCGCGATAGATTTACGGGCCGTCCGCTTTCTTACTTTGAAAAGCTGTGGGATGTGCTGGTGGAAAAGGGCCTGGCCAAGTTTTTCGTGACCAGTTACGAAGGCAAGCCGCTTTCGGCGGCGATTTGCTTTCTGCTGGGTAAGCAGTGCTGGTATGTTTATGGTGCCTCCAGCAACGAACATCGCAACCTGATGCCAAACCATGCTATGCAGTGGGCCATGATTCAGTGGGCGCGCCAGCAGGGCTGTGAGGTGTATGATTTTCGCGGCGTGCATAATATCAAAAGCGAAGACGGCAAAATTTTGGAAGACCTGTCGCAATCGCCCGATGGTCTGGTGAAATTCAAGGCCGGTTTTGGCGCGCAATTGGTTGAATACTGCGGCGAATGGGATTTAGTCATTGACCCGAAATGGTATTGGCTGTGGACAACAGGCCGCCCGCGTGCTGTGGCCTTTTTGAAAAAGTTGAAACGATAACATTCAATAGAACGCGGATTCCATACGCGGAAACGGCTTTGATCAACGCAGATTCTAAATCAATTGTTCTTTTCCGCGAAAATCCGTCATTTCGGCGTATGGAATCCGCGTTCTATTGAAAATTGGAATTTGATGTTAATTAACAAACCTCATCAGTTAGAAGAATTTTGCGCGAAGCTGCGCGCGGCGGGGGCGCCGGTTGGTTTCGATACCGAATTTATGTCGGAGCGGCGCTACTTTGCGCGGCTTTGCCTGGTGCAGGTTCATGCTCAAACACCTGAAGGCGACATTGAAGCCTTAATTGACCCGTTTTCGGTTGAACTTGACCCGCTCATGGAGATTTTGACCGATGAAAACATCGTGAAGATCGTGCATTCGGGCGGGCAGGATTTACAGATTTTCTGGATCGAATACGGCAAAGCCTTGCGTAATGTTTTCGATACGCAAATCGCCGCCGCCTTTTTAGGCTACGGGCATCAAGTAGGTTATGCCGAGCTTGTGCGACGCGCTATCAATGGGCCGCAATTATCCAAGAAGATGCAGTTTACAGATTGGTCGGCACGGCCCTTAACCCAGGAACAACAAGAGTATGCGCTTGCCGATGTTTTGCACCTGCCCTTACTTTACAACACCTTAAAAAACGACCTGGAAAAACGCGGGCGTTTTGCATGGGCGCAAAGCGAATTTCGTCGGGCCGAAGAAAAAGCCTGTCGTGTGGCCGATGACAGCGAACTGTATCGCAAATTTAATTTATCGGGATTAAACCGGCGGCAACTGGGCAACTTGCGCGAACTGGCCGCTGCGCGCGAAATTTTAGCCCGCGAGGCTGATAAACCGCCCGGTTTTATTGTGCCGGAACTCGCGCTGTTGCAGGCCGCTAAGGAAGCGCCAAAAGATGTGGCTGCCTGGCGCTCCATTCGTGGGATGCCGGGCATGGGCGAAACGCAATCACGGGTTTTTATAACAGCATTGGAGCGCGCCACGCAATTGTCTAACGAAGAGTTGCCCGAACGTAATGTTTCCGAGCGGCCCGACCCGCAAACCGATAACATCGCCGTGCTTTTGGGTGTCGTAGCACAGCAACGTGCCTTGACCAATGACATCGCGCGCCCTTACTTCGCGCCGCGCGATCAGATTACAGCTTTAGCCGCCTGGTGGCTCAAAGGCGATGGTTCGCCACTTCCCGACCTCCCGATTTTAAGCGGCTGGCGGCGTGAATTGCTTGGTAATGAATTGCTTGATTTATTAAATGGCCGCCGCGCGATTGCCTTAGATATAACGGGTGAATCGGCCATTAAAGTTGTCGAAGTGAAAGCATAAAAATGGTTGCCTGGGTTGAAGTGAACAAAAGCGCGTTGCGCCATAATATCCGCGAGTTGCGTCATCTCATCGGCGAAAAAACGCGCCTGATTGTCGTTGTTAAAGCTAACGCCTACGGGCATGGCATCGTTGAAACCAGCCGCCTGTGGATGCACGAAGGCGCCGATATGTTAGCCGTCACGCGCCTTGATGAAGCGCTTCCTTTGCGCGAGGCTGGAATCGAAGCGCCAATTCTTCTCATGGCGCCTCTACTGCCCGAAGAGTGCGAGAGCGCTATCGGAAACGGCGTGACTTCTTGTGTCAACACCATTGAAGATGCCGAGCGATTATCCGAAGCGGCTACGAAGCTGAAGCAAACCGCGTTCGTGCAATTGAAGATCAATACCGGTATGGGGCGCTTGGGCGTGGAGGCTGATGTGTCCGTTGAAACAGCGCGGCAAATTCAGGCATTGCCCGGTTTGGAATTAACTGGCGCCTGGACACATTTTGCATCGGCTGCCGAGCGTGACCCGAATCTCATGCATCGCCAATATGCGCTGTTCCAGCCGCTTGTGCAGCAACTGGCTTATGCCACCAAACTGCCGGTGCAAAGTTTTCACTGCGCCAATTCTGCCGCGTTGCTGCGCTTTCCTTCGATGCGACTTTCCTGCGTGCGACCCGGCACGATTTTATACGGCCAGTTTCCCTCGCAAATGGCCGCCGAAGCCGGGCAAACGCAAAGCCTGGTTTTGCGTGATGGCTTTTCGGTCAAAGCACGCATTGTGGCTTTGAAGAATATCAAGCGCGGCCAAACTGTTGGCTACGGCCCGGAATGGAAAGCCGCGCGCCCTTCGCGCATCGCCACGATTGCGATTGGCTATTACGATGGCCTTTCGCTTGAACCCAACACTCGAACCGCTTCTTATGCTGAAACCAAACGCGCCGCGCAAATCGCCACTAAACGTGCCTTGCAATGGTATGGCGCACGGGGCGATGACGCCTTTCGGCTGGTGCACTTGCACGGCGAAAAGGCCTCCATCATCGGGCGCATCGCCATGCAGCAGTGCTCAATAGACATCACACACATTCCCCAGGCGCAAATCGGCGATGCCGTTACCTTTACCGTGCGCCGCCTGTGCGCCGCCTCGCATCTGCCTAGGGTTTATGTGGAAGATTGAAGCTCAAAGGGCGGGGCATAGCCCCGCCTCAGTAGCCTTATTCTTTCTCTATCTCATCTAACGCCATTCGCGCTGCGTTGCATTCCGCTTCTTGCTTGGTTTTGCCATGTCCTTCGCCGTGCGGTTCATTGAGTAAAAAGACTTGTGCGCTAAATCGCTCAGTGCTTAGCGCGCCGCTATCCTGCGTTTGATAAACCGGTGTGCCCAACCCGATGGCCTGGGTTTTTTCCTGTAGGCGGTTTTTCACGTTAACGGCATTTTGCGAGGCTACCGAAATTTCTTCGGCCAAAGCGCGCAAGATAAAAGTGCGCGTTGCATCGAAACCTTGCGACAAAAATAGCGCACCAACGAGAGCTTCAAAAGCATCGGCTAAAATCGTATCGCGTTTGCGCCCACCGCCTGCTTCTTCGCCTTTGCCCAGAATAAGATAATGGCTCAGGTTCAAGCGTTGCGCGGCTTTAGCGAGACTACTGCCGCGCACCGCAGCGGCTTTATATTGCGTGAGAGTGCCTTCGGGCAAATCGTGATGCGAGGCGTAAAAGTGCCCGGCTACAACGGCGCCTAAAATCGCATCGCCCAAGAATTCAAGGCGCTGATTCGACTGGAAAACGCGCTCTGCTCCTTCACCCGCCGCTGAAGGATGCGTGAGCGCTAAGGTGAGTAATTCACCCGGCACATTGGCGCCTAAAACCTCGCGCAAGGCATCGAAATCGGGGCAGGAATTGGAATTTTTCTCTGATGCCATAAGCAATCACAGAAAACAGCTACAGTAAGCAGAAAGTCGGAAGTTCAAATTAAGAATCCTGCCAACGGCGCAAGACCAGCATGGAGTTGTGGCCGCCAAAGGCAAAGGCCGCAGAAAGGGCGATGTCCACTTTGCCCTTGCGCGCTATGTTGGGCACGAAATCCAAATCGAACTCTTCGTCGGGGTTATCTAGATTGATGGTCGGCGGCAAGATGCTTTCGTGCATGGCGCGGATGCACCAGATGGCTTCCACGGCGCCCGCTGCGCCCAAAAGATGGCCCGTCGTGGACTTAGTGGAAGAGATCGGCACTTTATAAGCGGCATCGCCCAAAGCGCGCTTAACGGCGCGCACTTCGCATAAATCGCCAATTGAAGTCGAAGTGGCGTGCGCGTTGATGTAATCAATGTCTTCAGGTGCAATGCCGGACTTTTTCAAGACTAAGGAAATGGCCCGCGAAGCCTGGATAGCATTGCGATCTGGGTCAGTCAGGTGAACGGAATCGGAAGTCGCAGCGCAACCGAGAACTTCGGCATAGATTGTCGCACCACGTGCCTGGGCGTATTCCAAATCTTCGAGAACCAAAACGCCGGCGCCTTCGCTGAGCACAAAGCCATCGCGGTCTTTATCGAAGGGTCGTGAAGCGTGTAACGGGTCATCGTTGCGACGCGACAGGGCGCGCAGTTGGCTAAAGCCAACAAGTCCAAGATGTGTTACAGCGGCTTCGGCGCCGCCGGTCAACATGGCTTTGGAATCGCCGCGTTGGATGGCATAAAACGCTTGCGAAATGGCATCGTTGCCCGTCGAGCAGGCCGCTGCCACGCCGAAAGTTACGCCATGCGCGCCGGTCTGAATCGCCACTTGAACCGAAGCCGAATCGGTTGTAATCATCGGAATCATCAACGGGTTCAAACGAGCCGGCCCGCGATCATCCATAGAGCGTTGGTTGTCGGTGTAAGTTTGAATGCCTCCGGCACCCGAACCAACAATCACACCAATGTCATCGGCGGTTTCTTCGTTGATGATTAAGCCTGCGTGAGCAACAGCCTCGCGCGCGGCGGCAACGGCAAGCTGGGCAAAGCGGTCGGCGCGGCGCGCTTCTTTAGCAGGCATGTAGTTTTTCGGGTCAAAGTCTTTGACTTCACCAGCAATGCGCACATCAAGATGCTCGGAAGGAACAAGCGTCACGGGGCCGATGCCGGAGCGACCTTCAACGACAGCGCGCCACGACGTTTCGACATCATGACCAACCGGCGTAATAGCGCCCATGCCGGTCACGACAACGCGGCGCAGGAAATGGTTTTGATTGGAGTTTGAGTTATTCAAGTCAGACACAATAGAATTCGCAAAAAAGGCCAACGCGCTTTTGCCGTTGGCCTTTTGCAGTTTACCTTTGACCGCCTTCGGGACGCAGGGTTCGCTTTCGTTTTAGCTTTCATCCCAACGCCGCAAGGCCAAAACCACATTATGCCCGCCAAAGCCGGAGGAGTTGCTTAAAGCCACATCAAACGATTTGTGCCGGGCGCCTTCGGTCACGTAATCTAAATCACAAAGCGGGTCAGGCACCTGATGATTGATTGTCGGAGGCATGATGCCGTATTTCAGACCCAAGGCTGTAGCAATCAGTTCCACGGCTGAGCCGGCGCCGAGCAAGTGCCCGATCTGCGATTTGGTGGAAGACATCGCCAACTTGCGTGCATGATCGCCAAAAACAGCTTTGACCGCGAAAGTCTCGGTGCGGTCATTGGTCGGCGTCGAAGTGCCGTGAGCGTTGATGTAACTGACATCTTCCGGCTGTAAGTTCGAGCGGCGCAACGCTTGGCGGAGCGCTTTGGCCATGCCGGCTGCATCATCCGGCATATCCGTCATGTGATAAGCATCGCCGCTCATGCCATAGCCCAGCATTTCGGCGTAAATTGTGGCGCCTCGAC
>DASWNL010000505.1:0-10069 GCA_036399215.1 Abditibacteriaceae bacterium | reverse complement strand
AAAAGCGCCCAACGGCTACGCTATTGGGCGCTTCGTGCGTTTTGCTTTTGGCAAACACAACCTTCGCGCAAGAAAATCAAACACCCAAATTTGAACGGGCACCGGGCGATCCGCAATCTCTGGTTATTACACCGGGCAAGGAGTTCGCTGCCGATAGCTATGTGCATAAACCATTGGCGCCGGATGCTCCTCTGGATGAGCATTCCGCCGAATATGTCGCGGATTTTCAGCGCCAGATCAAAGCCTATTACGGCACAGTTAATGTCAACGTCCACAAATATGCGCCTGCGATTTATACCGTTGGCCCGGATGCGCCGACCGTGCGCGTGAAGGTTTTCGATAAACAAAAGCCCGACTGGACATTCAAGCCCTTGCAGGATCAATGGCTGGATGTGCCCTTGCCCGAAAACTTCAAAGCTGCCGAAGGCACCGACATGGAAGCCGTCGTTTATCAGCCTTCAAGCGGGCGCTACTGGGAGTTCTGGCTGATGCAGAAAACCGGCGCCAAAATCCAAAATTCTAAAGGGCAAGAAGTGGACGAATGGGGCGCGCGTTGGGGCGGGCATATTCCCGACCTCAGCAAAAATCCCGGCTACTACCCTACTCCCAAAGAAGGCTACAAGTTCGGCACACAGGCATCAGGCCTGCCCTTTTTAGCGGGCATTATCACCATCGAAGACCAACTGCGCGGCGAGATAAATCATGCGTTGCATATCTTGGTGGTGGAAGCCTTGCGCGCGGATTACTACTCGCATCCGGCGCAACGCTCGGATGGGCAAATTGATCCGGCAAAGAACCGCTTCGCCATTCCCGAAGGCGCCATATTTCGTTTACCCGCGGATTTAGACCTCGACAAAATGCCGATGGATTCTTACACGCGCATGGTCGCTAAAGCCGTGCAAAAATACGGCATGGTGGTGTCCGATAAAGCCGGGGCTATTGTCTTTCGTGCCGAAAACCCCGCCGGTCGCTATGCCACTGACCCTTACAAATGGATTTTTCGAGGCCGCAACGAAAAAGAAGCCACATTTCCGGCCTATGCGCGCTTTCAATCGTTTCCCTGGAGCAAATTGCAGATGCTCAAGCTGCAAATGAACAAGCCGATTCCGATTTCAACCCCGGCGCCAACGCCCGAACCGGCCAGGTAAATCCACTATCTACGCTTTGGTTTGAGCACATCACGCAAATACAAATCGCTAACCGGCATTTCCTGATAATCAAGGCCCAGCAGTTCGTGCAATTTAGTGCTGGCTTCTTCGCGGCTATCTCCAGTATTAGCCTTGTGACGCGCCCAGAAATCCGCCCACCAATGCGGTGGCTGCACTTTAAGGCCCTCATATTCCGTGATGCGTCCGGTGTCGCCTTCAGTGACAAGGCTGCCGACATAATCGCTTTGAGCATAAACGCGCTTGATTTGAGCGGCGATTTCTTTCATGTCACTTTCACTCACCACGCCGTTGGAAGTCGCTTTATAAAACTGCACTGTAACACGAACCGGAAATCGTTCGTCACGTTCGATAGCGAGATTATCAATCTCGGTAAACGGCCCTTCCAAATCGCCATGACCGATGACGGCGTTTTCCACATCGCTTTCTTGTGCCACCTCACAGCTACGATAAACCGCACCAATCATCGGCTCGCAAGCCATATACGCCCTTTGCGGCCTTTCTTTTTGCTTGAGCGGAATTTGAATCAATAGCACCATGTTCAGGCCCGATTCGCTCTTGTCATCGTTGCCCACCGAAGGCGAATCCTGGGAGTTGTTTGATGCACAAAATTCGCTTTCGCGCTCTCCAGTCAGGCTGGCGCGCTGGCCGTTCTGGTTATGAAACAGGCGCTGGCCCCACACCGCGCCGCTTTCAAAAGCATCGCGCTTGTTATCAATAACCGTCACGCTGGCGCCTTCGCGCGTGGCTAAAACTGTCAGCACCGCCGGGTTTTCTTCATACGATTGATAATTGAACAAAACCGGATTAAAAGTTGCCTTGCCTTGTTTGGGAATCGGCAAGAAACAGGCTTGCGCCGAGACTAAAACCTGGCTGTCGCGCTCGGCCAACAGCGATTTTTTATCGGCTTTCCAACTATCCGGCTCGCTTAAATACTCTGTTGGGTTTTCCAGAAAATCGTATAGCGAAATGCGCTTTAAATCTTCGCCACGGTGATTCCCGGCCAACAGAGTAAAATCACGCGGATCGAGATCGGCGCTCTTGTCGCGGAAGTTCGGGAAGCGAATCACCGGCATACAAGTAATCTCCGGTTTGCGACCTTCAGGATTGCGAACGACTTGAATCGTCATATCGCTGATATTCGGGCCAACCGCTGAGCCTTTGTAGCGCCCCGTATCTTCCCAAGTCACGTTTAAAATCTGTAAACCGTGTTTTTTGGCCAACTTTTGCGCATTGCCATCGCGTGTCATGGCTGCGGTTTTTTCAATGGCCTTTTTGTAGCTCGCGTCATCCAAGAATTTCATCGCGTTCTCCTTTCCTGTTAGCTATTATTTCATCGTAAACGGCGAGAGCATGACGCGATTTTTTAAACTACGGCCATGACCAACACCGCAACCGAAACCATCGCACCTGCTGCGCTACCCAAACGCCATGAAGTGCCCGTTGAATTGACCTGGAATTTGGATGTTATTTATACCGATGATGCTGCCTGGGAAAACGATTTCGCGCGCATTGAAAACGGGTGCGCCGAGTTCGCAAAATTGGCCGGCACGCTGAGTGAATCCTCGCAAAAACTGCTGCACGTTTTAAAAGAACGCGACGAACTGGGCATTGCTCTTTCGCAGTTGTATTCCTATGCCAGCTTAAGGCGCAGCGAAAACAACGCCGATGCCAATGCGCAGGCCAAAGCCGACCGCGCCAACATGCTTTACACCAAATATAGCAGCGCCACAGCCTGGGTCGAGCCGGAGATTTTGGCATTGCCTTCCAGCCAGGTGCGTGATTTTTTGGAAGCCGAAAGCGGCCTGCAAACCTATCGTTATTACTTAGAAACTCTCGAACGCCGCCGCCCGCATGTGCGCAGCAGCGAAGTCGAAGAAGTGTTGGCGCAGGCCGGCGAAGCGATGTATGCAACCGGCACGGTTTTCAAATTATTCAACAACGCCGATCTGAAATTTCCTTCTATCCGCGATGACGAAGGCCGCGAAGTTGAGCTTTCGCATGGCCGCTATTTATCTTTTCTCGAAAACCGCAACCGGCAGGTGCGCGAAGATGCTTTTCGCACCATGCACGGCGCTTATTTCAACTGGCGCAACACCTTGGCGGCCAATTTAGCGGGCACTGTCAAAGCGCACGTTTTTAATGCGCGTGTGCGCGGCTACGAATCGGCGCTGCACGCTTCGATGGAATCGAATGATATTCCGGTTCCGGTTTACGGCAACCTGGTTTCAACAGTGCGAGAGCGCTTGCCGGTTCTACATCGCTATTTGCGCCTACGCAAAAAACTGCTTGGTCTGGATGAACTGCAACTGTGGGATTTATACGTGCCGATGGTGGCCGATGTGGAAAAGCCCGTCACCATTCAAGAAGCGCAAGATTTAGTTATCGAATCCTCTCAACCTCTCGGTGAAAACTATGTTTCGATTCTCAAAGGCGGCTTTGAGGCGCGCTGGGTGGACTGGGTCGAAAACGAAGGCAAAACCAGCGGCGCTTTTTCCGATGGCGCTTACACCACGCCGCCCTATATCTTGATGAACTGGCAGGACGATCTCAATCGCACCTTTACCTTAGCTCATGAGTTCGGTCATTCGCTGCACTCGTATTTCACGCGCAGCAAGCAGCCTTTTATCTACGCCGATTACACCATGTTCGTCGCCGAAGTCGCCAGCACCTTAAATGAAGCGCTCTTAACGCATCATCTGGTTAAGCAAGCGCAGGCCGAAGGCGACAAAGACCTTGAACTATCGCTGCTCAATCACTACGCCGAAGGCTTTCGCACCACGCTTTATCGCCAAACTTTGTTTGCCGAATTTGAATTGCGCATTCATAACATGGTGGAGGCCGGAGAAGCCCTCACCGCCGAAGCCCTTTGCGCGCTTTATAAAAGCATCAATGATGATTACTACGGCGCGGAAGTGAATATAGATGAATGTGTCGCCATCGAATGGGCGCGCATCCCGCATTTTTACTACAACTTCTACGTTTATCAGTATTCCACCGGCATTTCGGCAGCTACTGCTTTGAGCGCACAAATCTTGGAAGAAGGCGCGCCCGCTGTTGAACGCTATCTCGAATTTCTGCGCGGCGGCAGCAGCGACACCAGCATCAATCTCTTGCGTGGTGCCGGCATAGACATGGCAACGCCCCAACCGATTCATCAAGCCCTCGACGAGTTCGACCGCATTATTGCCCGTATGGAAGAACTGGCCGCATAAATCACGGTCATGAATTTCCTCGCGCGGCAGTTAGAAAGTTACGGGCAGACCCCGCAGACCTTTTGGGGTGAGACGATGTTGACGATAGCGCGCAATATATTTCTGATAGTTTTGGCGATGGTGCCTGTCTGGTTATATTTTGCGTTGGTCTGGCCTCAATTGCCTTCAACACCAACCGGGGGCAAGCCCCAGCCACTAACGCCGCAAATCGCGCTGCTGTTGCTGCCGTTTTTGTTATATCTGCCTTTGGCCGTATTCGCGGTGTTATCAGTGATAGGTGGCTGGCGCCGATTGGCACGACACTTTCGCGCACCGAAAAGTTTTAAGAGTGGCCAATTATATCGTTGGCAAAACGCGCAGGTGGGCGGCGTCAATTTCAATAACATTCTTAATGCGCGTGTAGCCGGAGAAGGCCTGCATCTGTCTATGCCGATTCTGTTTTCTTTCATGCATCCGCCGCTGCTCATTCCTTGGACAGAAGTCAAAGCGGCGCGGCAACGGAGACTCTTATTTCGTTCGGCTCTCTTACTGACAATCGGGCAACCAAAAATTGTGACGATTGCTTTTCCCGAATCACGTTTGACGCAAGCCGTTTTGCCTTATGTGCAATCGGTGATAATTGAAGCGCCCGCCTAAATCTCGATGCCTAAAATTCCTATTCTTACAGTCGCGCAGCAGCGCGCAGCCTATAAGCATCTGCTGTCTTGCGATCAAAAATTAGCGCTATTGATAAAGAAGCACGGCCCGCCAAAATTGGGGCATGAACCCGATGCCTGGACAGCTTTATCAGCTTCGATTATTAGCCAGCAGATTTCCACGCACGCGGCGCGCGCTATTCGCAATCGCGTGGCAGCGTTAGGCGAAAACGGCACTTTCCCCTCGCCACAAATCATTTTGAATTTGCCGGATGAAACTCTGCGCGGCGCCGGACTTTCGGGCAACAAACTGTTATCGTTGCGCGATTTAGCACGGCACTTTTCAGAAGGCAAAATCGCGCCGGAAAAATTGGCGAAGATGGACGATGAGGAAGTGATTGATGCGCTTATTCCGATTCGTGGCATCGGGCGCTGGACAGCGGAGATGTTTTTGATTTTCTCTCTGCGGCGGCCCGATGTTTTAGCTGTTGATGATTGGGGACTGCGCATGGCCGCCAAAAAACTTTATGGCCTTGATGAGCCACCTAAAGCCAAAGAATTCCGCGCTTTAGCCGAACCCTGGAAGCCTTTTCGCAGCGTCGCCAGTTGGTATTTATGGCGTTCGCTTGATAACGAACCGAAATAGGAATTTTGAATAGAACACGGATTTCACAGAAACGACACAGATAAACACGGTTTCAACGAATGTAAATTTCGATCATCTATGAAAACCCGTGTCAACCGTGTAGCGAAGCTCCGTGTTCTATCACATTCATAAATGAGGATATTTTTATGGTATGCCAATCCAGTTTTTCAGCGCGAGATGCTGACGCGCTGGCGGCACCCCACGTCGTTTATCTTAGTCGTTGTTTATGCTTTAGTAATTGCCCTGGTCGTCGGCTGGCAGCTTTATGAAGCGCCGCAGGGCAAAGACGCTGAAGCCGTTTTGGGCCGCAATATCTGGCAAACGTTAACGATTACACAAACCTTGGGATGGATGGTCTTAGCGCCGATTTTGACAGCCGGCTCCATTGCCGGTGAACGCGAAAAAGGGCATCTCGAAGCCCTGGTTTTATCGCCCTTAACAGCGCGTGAAATTATCATCGGCAAGATGCTCGGCGCTTTATCGCTTGTGGTTTTGCTGCTTTTGGTTCCGCTTCCTGCCATCGCGTTGTCCTTTCTCCTTGGCGGCGTTTCGCCTCTTGAATTTATATCTTCTTTTGTCCTCAATTTCGGCACGGCATTATCCGGTTTGAGTTTTGGCCTGGTGGCTTCGGCGCAGAGCCGTGATATGGGCCAGGCGATTTTCAAAGCTTTACTGCGTGCTCTTGGCGCGTATGGCTTGATGATTTTGCCCTGCTGTTTTCCTTATTTGTGTCCTATAGTAGCGACCCTCCTTTTGGTAGATTTCCCCTCCGCCAACTCTGAATGGCTTCTGCTTCTTTCTTTCTTTTTTCTCCTGGCCCATTTTGCCATTACTCAGCGTCAATTGAAATATGCAACAACAGAAATTGTAAAACCGTTATCCAAACCCTACCGCACGCCAACTTTTTCAACGGCAACAACAGATGGTGTTTTTAATAATCTGCCCACTTCCGTAGTTGCAGGAGAAACGGCGCGCCATAAACGTCTTTCTTATCGCTGGCTGCATTTCTCCAATCCGGTTTTGCAACGCGAAGCACAGGCACGTTTAGGTTTCAGGTGGAGCACTCATACCGGCACTAATGATGCGGTTTTAGGTGGCGCTACGCTGGTTTTCGCGGCTTACGTTGTGCCTCTGGCTCTTGTGGCATGGTTTGATCCGGCCAAGTGCAAGAGTATCTGGTGGATGATTGCTTATCCCTGGCTCCTTTGCGCTTGCGTTGCGGCAGCTTTAAGCGCAGCGGGAACTTTCACGCGCGAACGCGAAGGCGGGCACTGGGCTTCGTTGTGGCTCACGCCTTTGCGACATGGCGAAATTATCGGCGGCAAGTTGAGCGGCGTTTTGTTTGGCATTGGTTTTTACTCGCTCTGGCTTTTGCCGTTCTGGATTCCCTGCATCCTTGTCTTGCCCTTTTCACTAACAGCAACGACCTTTTTGCCGGCGCTCGGCGCTATCTGGCTGGCAGCCAATATCGGCCTCTTTTTTTCAGCGCTGTTCCGCAAAACCGGAACGGCTTTGAACTGGACGATTCTCACGCTTTTAGTCTGGTGGCTGGCCCAGCCACCCTGGAAAGATTGGCAGTCCACAGCATTGTCGGCAGCTTTTGGACACGCGTTGCTTTTAATTTTCCTTGGCGAACTTCTTTATCTTGGCACGCATCGAATCCTGCATCGCGCGCCTTACGAGCGATAAATCTTCCAATTAATTCATGCTTTTCCAGAATGCTTTTTCATAATCCTGTTTTCAATCGCGAATCGCGCGTGCGTTGGCGCAGTTGGCGGCCTTTCGGCTTGTTGTTTGGTTACGCGATGGCACTGGCTTACGTCTTGGGATGGAGCTACGCCACAGCCGGCGCCGGCAACGTCGCTGATGGCAATTCAGGCGATTTAGCCGCTATAGGCCGCGAAATGTTTCGCTCTTTGCAAATGCTGCAAATGACGGCGTGGCTGCTCTTAGTGCCGATTTTAACGGCAACGATTGTTTCTTCCGAACGCGAACGCGGCTTACTCGAAGCCTTGCAGCTTTCCGGCTTGCGGGCGCGCCAGATTATCGGAGGCAAACTGGGCGCGGTTTTGCTTTTTGTATTGCTATTGCTTTTAGCCGGCACGCCGGTCACTTCGATTTGCTTTTTGCTGGGCGGTGTAGCGCCCGAAGAGTTCTTGAAATCACTGCTTTTACAAGCGACGACGATTTTATTGTGCGCCACCCTGGGCTTGTTTTTTTCAGCCCGCGCGCGACGCAGTTTAATCGCCGTGCGCAACGCTTTTGGCGCCATGTTGCTCCTGGCAGTTGCTACGGCGTTCGCCAGCTATCTGAATTACGAGATTGGCCTGCGTTTATTCGGTAAAGTAGCGGCTTTTATCACTTTGCTCAACCCGCTGCGCGCCCAGATGGGCGTTTTCGATGATTTTGCAAGCACCTATCCTGAGCTGGGCCGATTTACTTCATCGCAGGAGCCGTTTGTTGTCACTTTAAACGGCATGATGATTTGTTCTCTGTTATTTTTGTGGGGTGCCGGGCGTGGCGTGCGCCGCGTTTTCGATGACGCGCAATGGATGGAGCGCAAGAAGTATTTAACCTGGCGCAATGGCCGCCTCAGGTGGCGCAATGCCGAACCTGATGCCGCCGCTTTGGCACGCTGGAACAACGAAACGAAGCCACCCCCGGTTGATGCCGACATTAATGCGCGGCGCGAAGCCAAAGATATAAAAGAAAGCGCCTTAGCGCTTTTCGACACGCCCTTAGCGGCGTTTGTCCGCTTTCAGAATCCGGTTTTGCAGCGCGAAGTGCGTGGAAAATTGCGTATGCGCCGCTATCCCAAACCCGTTACGGTTGTGATGAGCAGCCTGGCCCTAATAGGTGGCGTGGCTTACTTGTTCGGTATTTTGATGGCCTGGACAGAACACAACGCGCATCGTGAGATGTGGACGCTGTTTGTCTTTGGCTCCTTGTTTGGCATTACCTTAGTCTTGCCCTTAATGGGCGCGGGTGCTTTAGCCCGCGAGCGCGATAACGGCACCTGGGAAATGCTGGAAACTTCGCTCATCGAGCCGCACCGTTTGATAGCCGGCAAAGTGTTGGCGCCTTTGTTTTTCGTAGTCGCGCTTTTCTTTTTACTGTTGCCAATGCTTTTGCCGTGCGTTCGCAACGTCACAATTGACCTGATGACACTTTTTGTCCTGGCTGCTGCGAGTTTCTGTTACTCAGCATGGGGCGTTTGGCTGTCCTGGCATTTTCGCTCGCCGGTCACGGCGATGGCGGTGGCGTTGGTTTCAATGCTGGTTATTTTGGGTTTCATGCCCTGGCTGATAACTTTCTTTATCGATTCCAGTCGTGGTTCCAATGATCAACTTTCTACCCTTCTGTCCTTTTGGCACCCCTGGGTTGCTATCGGCTCTTTGGTTAGAGAGAACTCAGATTCGCAGATACCAACACTTGAAGCAAGTCTGGCCAATATCCTCTTTTTAACCACTATTGGCTTTGCTTTGTTGGCCGACTTGAATCGGCGCATCACCAAAGCCTGGCGCCTACCGCGCTATAAAAGACTCAGCCTTTTACAACGGCCAGGCGAACCAGCCAAGCCAGCCAAAGAAGTCGCCTGATTTGAAGTCGCCTGACTTCCCTTTATCTTGGCAAAACGCACCGCAGGTTTTATAATGAAAGACTCATTCACATCCTATAGGGCGATTAACTCAGCGGGAGAGTGCTACCTTCACACGGTAGAAGTCGCTGGTTCGATCCCAGCATCGCCCATCTCTTGTTGTTTTTCTCTTTACCTCTAAAAACCATACGCTCAGCCATCAAATTTTGTATCTTTATAAGCACGCCTTATAGCTTTAGCTTCGCGCTTAGAAAGAGTTCGCATGGCTCATGTAGTCCGACAAGTTGCTCAGAGTGTTGCTCAGACTGAGGCCCAAACTTCCACCGCGCACTCCTCTTCGCTGGCTTTTGACCACGACAGACTGGCTGAAATCTCCAACAATCCACGCGATCATGGCGTGACGCGCCGTGTCGTGGTTCTTTCCCTGCTTTTATCTGTTGTTTTCGGCTACGCCCTCCCGGTCATTGATTATAAATTTTTCAACACATTTTTGGGCGGCACGCATTTGCCGCCGGGCGCCATCGGCGTGCTGCTGCTTTTGATTTTGGTTGTTAATCCGCTTTTGCGTGTGGCTTCCAAAAAATGGGGACTCTCGCGCAACGAAGCCTTAACGGTTTATATTACCTGTCTTTTTTCTTCGATGGTGCCGGGGCATGGCTCGGAAAACTTTACCATTCCCAACTTGCTGGCACCCTTTTACTTCGCCACCCCGGAAAACAAGTGGCTCGATATTTTGCAGGGCCGCTTGCCCTACTGGATGACGCCGGCCATAACCGAAGCCGGCGGCTTGAACAAGCCGATTTACGACA
>DASWNL010000504.1:0-12390 GCA_036399215.1 Abditibacteriaceae bacterium | reverse complement strand
CCCATCGTAGCAGGTCAGGCAGTTCCATTCAACAAGGTAGCCAATAAAGCAAGCTTGCAAAAACAAATGCCGCCCGCGAAGCTCCAAATTGAGATGCATAAAACTGTTCGCACATAACTCGTTAAAACGCTGTTATAGGCTTCTATATGGATAGAGACAGAAACCGGCGGCAATTTCCTATCTGGAAGCCACCTCGCCGATGCCTCATCCTTCGTGCCACTCAAATTTCACTTTTTTTTAGAATAATTTAATCCGGCGCCTCTACAATGGAGGCAAGTTATGGCCGGGTCTTGAACCACTTGATCTTCAGGCGATTCTGTTCAGCCCTTTGCCGTGGCGCAATATCCTTTCACTGTAGCCCTACTACCTTTATTGTTATCTGTCGCTAATCTTTTAGTCGCTTAGCATCTTGCATTTATTAACTGGCATTTCCCTTTAAGGAGAAGCCTTGCTTTCTTGTGCCTGCAAAAGAGCCGAGATTCTTTGCTGTGCAAGGGCGCAGGCGGGGAACGAGGGAGTAGATGGGGAACTGACAGGGAGGCAACAACCATAAGGGAAGAGGGTGAGGGAGAAGCGATACGAGCGAATTGTGTCCGCGCAATGGGATTCGCCGCACGGAGGCAGAAGTTTGAGGATGAAGCCATATGAGGCGTGCCAGCTTATCACTAAGTCCGAAGGAGGACTATGACTTCTTGCTCTCCGGCATTGACTGCCATCACTGCACCGGCGGGATTGCCACCTTTTATCTCTCGCTCTGCACTGCCGCCCATGGCGGTGCCAACTGCCACAGCAGGCAATTTGAGATCAACAATCAGCCAGCCGGCAGCGTTATCCAATAGGGTGCGCGAGATTCTCTGGCACATTCCCTGGTATGGCTTCAAAACCCAGGCAAGATTAGCCCAGGACAGCGGCGTTTCACCCGCTGCGATCAGCCGCCTGATTCGGGGCGAATCGCAGCCGTCACTTATTGTGGCGCTGCATATTACACAGGCACTCTCCTGGCGCTTAGGCCGTCCCTTGGATGTGAGCGAAGTCTTCTCCTTAGATGGCACCTATCCGACACCTTCGGTTTGTCACCTGACCGGCTGCCGCAACTGTCTGCCGCCCGATGCCTACGATGAAGAGGAGCAGATTAAGCCGTTCTATGAGGGAGTGAAATCGGGAGCCTGGTCGTTGCCCTCTACCACAACAGAAAACGAGCCTCAGAATGAGGCAGGAGAAAATAGGAAACAGAAAGGGGGAGCATGAAGCGAAGTTGTCCTAATACCAATGAAAGCAAGAAAAAGGCCGCTCCTCAATTAACAGAGCCGCTACTGCCGGAGGCTTCCCTGCAGGATGCTTTATTGCAGCGCATCAGAGAGTTATCCTTTCCCGCTTACTGCCATCTGGTTCGCCTCTTGCTTTATCGCAGTGGCTATACCAGCGTGCAAATCGTGGAGCCGGGCACAGGCAAGATAACACTAGGTAAATCGTCATCAATAAACGATACACAGCGCTTGCTTTATAGCGGTCTCATTGCGGTCTCTCATACCGATTTGGCTTCAGCCCTGACCCTGGTGCGTGTCAAGCAGGCCAAGGGAGTTCCCGTCTCGCGCCGCTTTGTGGATCAGTTGCGTGGGGCCATGCTGCGCCTGGGTGCCGAGCAGGGACTTCTCATTGCCACCGGACGCTTTTCCCGTTATGCCATTACTTCGGCTACACAAACACCCTTGCCGCCGGTGCGCCTGATTGATGGCCCCATGCTCTGCTCCATGCTACGAGAGCGTGGTTTAGGTATCCGCAAGACTGCCGGGAGCAAAGAGAGGACGATCCAACTGATAGACGAACCGTTCTTCCAACTCTTGGAAAAGAGGGCAGGGCGCCAAAAGGAAAATCAATCTAATGGGGCCTGACCATGATGGGCCGCACGCATCTATTACTCGGCTTGAATGCTCTCTGGCTGCTCGAAGGTATGGGGTCTGTGGTCATGACCATGGGAATGCCCGCGCCCTTAGCAGAGCCTTTAGGCTTAGCCGTTCCCTTAGGCAATGCAGAACGCTTTGTCCTTTGCACCGGCCTGGCCATGCTGGGAGCCCTTTTGCCGGATTTGGACGCGGCGAGCAGCCTCCTGCAAAGCGCTTCAATTAAGGGGGTGCAACCCCTCGTGCCTCTGGGCCAGGTGTTGCACCGGCGCTATGGACATCGCGGCTTTCTGCACTCCTTATCAGCCCTGGGACGGGTCGGGATATTGAGTTCACCCTTGCTTTTGCTTGACCTATCGCTGTGGTTCTGGCCCTGGGTGAGTTTGTTACTGGGCTATCTCAGCCACCTTCTGGGCGATGCCTGCACCAAAAGCGGAGTGCCACTCTTCTGGAAAGCAAACGCCTTAAAGCAGCAAAGTTTCCACTTGTTGCCTAGACCATTATGCCTTACTACCGGCTCCCAGGCCGAAGAAGCGGTCTTTGCTTTCTGTGGTGCGTTAGATTTGATGTTGGCTTTGCGGCATCTGCCGCCATTGTAGTGTTCTCTTTTTTACTTTATCCCTAATCCAATCCTCTATGTCTGATGTTTTGCCTCCTCCGGTAGATACCTCACTACAGCCGCCGTTTGTGCTTGAGCTGCGTTACGAAGATCTGCAACCCAATGGCACCTTCACTCCTCATGCGGCCCTGTTGCTCACTCCGGCCTTGCGCCGCAGCGGTCTGTTGCAAGCCCTTGCTGCCGATGACTTGAGAACCCTTATAGCGGCGCTTTGTTGTCTGACACCCAACGGCACCTTTGCCGCCACACCGGAACTCATTGCTCCGGCTCTGGGACTATCTATTGGACAGGCCAAAGACCGCTTGCAACGGCTCACCAAACGCTTCTGGCGGGACAAGCCTCTCTTGACTGAGCAACCCTCTGAAGCGGGACTGCGCTTCTTCGTGCCCTCATCCGCTCTTTTTACGATTCGCCATAGTTATGTGCTGCCGCAGGAAAGTATTTCTGTCGGTGCTTTAACGGCTCTGCTTCGCGACAGAGGACAACCCATTCAGGGTGGCTTTCGCGAGCGGATCATCGCTCACAGCCGAATTAACTATGCGCGGCCCCGCGCTGAGGTGGAAGCGCAGATCAACCGTTTTCTGCGCGGCGAACCGATGGACGCAGAAAGGGAAGAGATTCCTACCACGCCGGAAGAAGAGGCACGCTTGATGCTTAAGCGGCAACTGATAGGTCTGGGCATAACATCCTCGGAAGCCACTTTGCTGCTGGACACCTATCCACAGGAACGCATCCAGCAACAATTGGAGTGGCTGCCGCTGCGCCATGCTCGCAATCCTGCCGGCTTTCTGCTGGCCGCCATTGAAGGCGACTACGATCCGCCGATGGCCGTGCGGCTGCAACAGCAAAAAAGCCGAGAGGTGGCGAAAGGAGTAAACGGGGAAATGGGTGATAAATTCTCTCCAACAGAGGCCACCTCTCAAGGGATCGTCTCCTTGGAGAGTAATGAGTTGGAAGAACAGCGGCTCGTGGTTGAGGATGATAACGATAATGGAATTGATGCAGGAGAAACGGTCAGCCTCGAACTGCCACCGAATAGTAACTCGCAGAATCAGGAGGAGGAACAGAAGGCTGTTAAATCCGGCTCTGTTGAGGAGCAGGACTCAAAGAATAGTGGTAGCGGCCTTTAAGTTATGGCGGAGAGTGACGCCTTAACCCTCAAAACAAAATTGAACAAAAAATGGTGTGGTGGCACCTCGCCGATGCCGAACTTTCTTCTGGATGAAATCATGCCGACAGTCAGCGATACACAGTGGCGTTTGCTGTGTGTTATCGTGCGCCAGACACTGGGCTGGCAAGAAGAGGGGACGCGAAACCAACCCCACAAACAGTCTCACCAATACAAGACACGTAAAGAGCGGGACTGGCTTAGCCATGCCCAACTCAAAACACGCACCGGGCGCCATAGCGCGGCGCTGTGTCAGGCTATCGAAGAACTGGTGCAGCGGAAACTAATTGAAGTCCAAAATGAGCAGGGCCAGCCCCTTATGACGAGTCAGCAGAGACGCCGCGCTCGAAGCCGGCTATTCTACCGGTTGTGTCCTCAGTTAGGACAAGGTTCCGAAGTGGCAACCACGAAAACAGAGACCTCAGGAAGCATTTCGCAAAGCGAAACAATAAGTTCCAGTAAAGAAAAGTCCAACGAACACTTGATTTCGCAAAGTGAATTTCACAAAGCGAAAACAACAAAAGAAAACGATACAAAAGATTTATATAAAAATAACTTTTTGTGGTTTTCACAAAGCGAAAAGCTATCTAACACCAAGGCGGAAGCGGTTGAAAATGTTGGACAGGTGGAGAAGGTGGTAGCAGTAGTAAATCAGCCAAACCCCCGACTTAGTGAAGCTCTTGACGTGAATTCTGACAGGGAGCTTGACAGGGATTCTGAGGGCGCCGTCAGGTTGTTCATAGAAGAGTATCACAGACTCTATGCTCACTACCGGCCAGGTCAAACCGCTCCTCCTATTAGTGAGATGGATAGAAACCTCTTGCAGCGGCGTATCGAACAGCATTCGATAGAAACCTTGGGTAAATGGTTGCCGCTCTTCTTTCTGAGCCGCTTTGGTTATGTGCGCCGCCGGGATTACTCGCTGGAAAGTTTTCTTAACTCCCTACATGTTCTTCAATTGAGAAAGCATTTCCCCCTTTCCTGAAGTTTTTGCTGCCTTTTTGATAAGCCGGCTTCTTGATAACTTGGTAAACAATTCGCTTTTGTTCTATTTCCCTTGAATTGGTTCTTTTAACTTCATATTCTTTTAACCCCATAAGTGGCCTGTTGCTGTGCTAATTATTGCAAAAAGCGGGTGTAAACACTGAGAATTTTAATATTCTACACAGGCTGTAAATAGTAGGGTGCAGTGCTTGGTTAGCCCGATGTTGGTTTTGAGACGTCTGAAGCTTCGTTGGTTTCCTTTGGAGTAATCAGGACTTCCACCCTTTCTAGTAGCCTCTCACTAAAACCAGCAAAGAAAGCTAACACAATCAAGGGAATTGTCTCAAAAGTCTTCTCTAATGCGGCACTATAATATTCGCTACTGCAATATATTATTGGCTTTGGCTTCTTGCGCGGCATCAAACATGGAGTTGGTGCTGAAAGTTCTGAGTATTCGCTGCCGACGGCCTTGGACAGTAGAAATCGGCAGATGCAAATTCTCGGCAACCTCAGGCACCGTAACACCTTAGGCGGATAACTCGAAAACTTCCTTCAATACGGGCGATAGAAAGGACTGGCTCAAAGGCAATGTAGTGCCTTTAGAAAAATCCCCTCGTCCATAAGAGTCAAGGGGGAGTTGGTCGCGGTATGCTTCCACCTGATCACGAGCCATTTCATTGAGCATCCCATAATGGCGAATGGTTAGTGATAGTGGAATTGTTCAATTTGACATACAACCCCGTCTATGACATATGGTATGCCTGCGCGCCCCGGTTTATGGGAATGTTCCCAACAGAGTTATACTTTGGAACCAAAATCCCCATGACTACCGAAACCCATTCTCAATTAGCCGGCTTTATCTGGAAGATTTGCGATCTGCTCCGTGGCCCCTACCGACGCAACGAATACCGCAAAGTGATTTTGCCGATGACGGTGCTGCGCCGCTTCGATTGCATTCTGGCCGCCACCAAGCCGCAGGTGCTGACGGAATATGATGTCCTTAAAGGCAAGCCAGAAAGCATCGTGCGCCTGAAACTTCAAGAGATTACAGAACACCAGTTCTACAACCTCTCGAAACTCAATTTGCCCCGCTTGCTCGATGACCCCAACCAGTTAGCCCCCAACCTCAACGGCTACATTAACGGCTTCTCTCCCAATGTACGCGCCATCATGGATCGCTTTGCCTTCGATGCGCAGATAGCGCGAATGGCCGAAAAGAACCTGCTCTATGAAGTGGTAAAAGCCTTTTCCTCCGTGGATTTGTCTCCACAGCGTGTCGATAACATTCAAATGGGCTACGTCTTCGAGGAATTGATTCGCATCGGCGCCGAACAATCGAACGAGGAAGCCGGAGAGCATTTCACGCCGCGCGAAGTCATCAAGCTGATGGTGAACCTGCTCTTAGCGCCCGAAAAGGATCTGGCGCGCAGCCATGTCGTGAAAACCATTTACGACCCGGCCTGCGGCACGGGTGGCATGCTGTCGGTGGCCGAAAAGTATATTCGCGACCTTAACAGCGAAGCCGACCCACACCTGTTCGGGCAGGACTGGAACGACGAGGCATGGGCAGTCTGCAAATCGGACATGCTGATTAAAGGCGAGGACGCCGACAACATCATCCTTGGTGACACCTTCACCAAAGATGGTTTCGCGCGAGATGCCGACGGGCAGAAAATCACTTTCGATTACATGCTGGCCAATCCGCCGTTTGGCGTGGAGTGGAAACAGCAACAAAAGGAAATCGAAAAAGAGCGGGACACACTGGGATATGAAGGCCGCTTCGGCGCCGGATTGCCGCGCGTCAACGATGGCGCGCTGCTCTTTTTGCAGCATATGCTGGCCAAGATGCGCCCGCCGCACGAAGGCGGCAGCCGTCTGGGTATTGTCTTCAATGGCTCGCCGCTGTTTACCGGCGATGCGGGCAGCGGAGAATCGGAAATCCGCCGCTGGATCATCGAAAACGACTGGCTCGAAGCCGTGGTGGCGCTGCCCGACCAACTTTTCTATAACACCGGCATTTCGACCTATATCTGGATTTTGAGCAATCGCAAACCCGATGAAGAGGAAGCCAAAGCGCAGGGCATACCGGCACGCAAAGGCAAAATTCAACTGATTGACGCGCGTAACTACTGGGTGCCGATGCGCAAGAGTTTAGGCAACAAGCGCCGCGAAATTGGCGACGGTGAGAAAAACAAGCCCGATCACATCGGCGCGATTACGAAGTTGCATGGCAACTGTCAACACGACGAGGCGCGCACATTAATGGTAGACGGCAAAGAGAAAACGCTGGTGATCAGCAAAGTGTTTTCCAACGCCGAATTCGGCTTTCATAAAATCACCGTTGAGCGCCCGCTGCGCCTGAACTTTCAGGCCAGCGCCGAGCGCATGGCGCGGCTGGAGGACGAAGCGTTTTTCCAGAAACTCGCCGACAGCACCAAAAAGAACGAAGAAGCGCGCCGCCTCGAAATCGAAGCCGGACAAAAGCGCCAGGAGCAACTGCGCGCTCTGATGCGCGCCTTTGGCGAAAAGAGCGAAGCGCGATTGTATTTAGATCGCGACGAGTTTTTGCATGACTTGAAAGCGCACTGCGTCGCCAGCGGCATGCGCCTTGAAGCCGCAGAACTGAAAGCAATAGTCAGCGCTCTTGGCGAACGCGACGAAAATGCCGCTATCTGCCGCGACCGCAAAGGCGACCCCGAACCCGATGCCGAACTGCGCGACACCGAAAACGTGCCGCTCACGCAAAATATCGTGGACTATTTTGCGCGCGAAGTGCTGCCCCATGTGCCGGATGCGTGGATTGATGAAAGCAAAACCAAAATCGGCTACGAAATCCCGCTCAATCGCCACTTTTATCGCTACGAAGCGCCGCGCGACCTGGAAGAAATCGAACAGGATATTCGTGATCTTGAAAAGGAAATTCTCGAACTGCTGCGCGAGGTGGCAGCATGAAATATCCGGCCTACCCAAACTATAAACCCAGCGGCGTTGAGTGGCTCGGCGACGTGCCGGATCATTGGGAAGTGATAGAAACCAAGTTTGGCTATTCGATACAACTTGGAAAAATGCTGCAACCAGAGCCAGCAAGCACGGCTGATATTGAGGTTCCTTATCTGAAGGCTCAGCACGTCCAGTGGGAAACGGTCAGAGTTTCAGATTTGCCTACTATGTGGGCATCAAAAGGCGATTTCTCAAAATATGAGGTTAGAGCCGGAGATTTGCTCGTTTGTGAAGGTGGTGATGTAGGCAGGGCGGGTATGTTGTTGAGTTTACCAGAGAACTGCATCATCCAAAACGCTCTGCACCGGGTAAGGCCCAAGGCAAAAGGCAATCCTAAATTTTTGATGTATGTGCTTAAGCATGCCGCTGCGCAAGGCTGGTTTGAAATATTGTGCAGTAAATCCACAATTGCACACTTCACTGGAGAGAAATTTGGCGCATTAAAGACGGTTCAACCTCCACTTTCCGAACAACGTGCCATTGCTGATTTTCTCGACCGCGAGACAGCGAAGATTGACACGCTGATTACCAAGAAGCGGGCGCTGATTAAAAAGCTAAAAGAAAAACGCACCGCTCTGATTTCGCGCATCGTCACGCGCGGCCTGCCGCCGGACGCCGCACGCGCCGCCGGTTTGAATCCCGGACCCAAACTCAAACCCAGTGGCATCGAATGGCTCGGCGATATGCCAGAGCACTGGGACGTAGTCCCGTTGCGCTATCAATTCTTAAACCTTGACTTTAAACGCATCCCTTTGGCTGGTGAGGACAGGGCTACTCTCGAAAAAATTTACCCTTACTACGGAGCATCAGGAATCATCGACAAGGTAGACAATTATCTATTTGATGAGCCACTTGTTTTGGTAGCAGAGGATGGCGCAAATCTACTGTCAAGGAGCACACCGCTGGCGTTCTTGGCAACCGGAAAATACTGGGTGAATAATCATGCACACATTTTAAAGCCACGCAATGGAGATATTAGATACTGGGAAAAAATTCTTCAAACACACGATTACACACCTTTAGTTACAGGAGCTGCTCAACCTAAGTTGACCAGTGATAGATTAAGGGGTATCAGGCTTCCTAAACCACCAGTAGAAGAACAACGCGCCATTGCCGATTATCTTGACCGGGAAACGGCGAAGCTCGACCGCATGAGGGAAAAAGTCGAAGCGGCGATAGGCAAATTGCAGGAATACCGCATGGCGCTCATCACCGCCGCCGTGACCGGCAAAATTGACGTGAGAGGAGAGACCAAATGAGTGAAGCTCAATACATTAGATCAGTTAGCGATCTCCTAACTTTTCTTGCCGAACAAGAAAAGACTCGCTGTGACAGTATTGCTGAACTTATAAGGAATGGTAAGCAAGTTGAAGCAGCCAATGAGCGGGCGAACAAATGGATTTATCGAGGACAGAGCAAGCCTGTCTCAAATCCTAAATATCGCCTCATCCCCTCAGTCGGACGCACTGACTTTGCGAACCGAATACCATTCGTAGAGTTTGCAAGGCTTGAACAACGGGCGCATGATATTTTCCGCAAGCAAATCATTGCGAATACAAACCCGGTGCCCAGAGGGGCATGGGAAGTCTTGGCATTGGCACAGCATCACGGCGTCCCCACCCGCTTCATGGACTGGACATCGAATCCCTTGGTTGCTCTCTATTTCGCAGTTCGCAACCCGGCCCATGATAAGAAACCCAATAAATCAGACACTGCAAGCGCTATCTACATCCTGATACATCCAACGCTAAGCTATGAGGATTTAGTGGAGAATACCCGCAGTGAATCTCAGAAACAGATGTCCGACTCGATTGAGATAAAGCGCGGAAGAAACAATCAAATTCAGGAGCGGCAAATGAAAGCGCTCTTGAAGATGGAGGAGGTCTTACCTTTTGAAATTAGTGAGAATGTTATTTATGACCCTCCCCATGTCTCACCTCGCATTCGAGCACAGGATGGGTTACTCCTTGCCTTTCATAACCCGGTAGAGGAACTGCCGGAATCAAACTACATTGAGTTGCTAATTCCCGGAGAATGCCGAGATAGGATTCGGCGGGAGCTTGAAGTCTATGGTGTTTTCGACAAGCAACTGTTCCCTGACTTGGACGGACTCGCAAAGTGGCTCAAATTTAAAGTTTTCGATTCATTTGAGATTACGGGAGAGATACCATCCCAAGATTGAAGAAATTCTCATTGATTTCTTGATGGCTCCCAATCTAAGCCGTAAAAAAATCAAGTCGTATTTAGTTGATATTTTGATAATGCCATGAAAGCTGTTTATAACGAGTTAGAGTCAGCACCACCCAAAGAATCGCCATGGCATAGACCGCCGTCGGAGCATGTGAAATCAAGACAATGAGGTTCTGTGTAACAATAGCAGTTGGTTAGAGAACAGCGCCGCCATGCCCTGTAGAATTGACGTGCGAGGAGAAAGACAATGAGTGCAGGAAATCTGACACCACAAGAGGCATATGAGGCGATATTAAAGCGTTTGGATAATCGAGTTCCTGAACTTGCTTCACGCATCCGAGATGCCGTCCAAGAAGGAAAACAAGTATATGAGCAGTTTCCGAGTAATAGCTCAAAGCAGAAAACCCAAAAGAGTAGGACGGTACGCCAAAAGGTGCCTTACACCTATGAGGAGGCCGTCGGAATTGCGCTTGAAATACTGAAAGCGCATTTTGTCGAACTTCCTCTTGTTATTAACTCGGCGCATGACAACTTTGCCGCAGTCGCAAGAGCTACTCCTTTAACGGGTCGCACCCTCTTTGGAATGTCCGGTGATCCCGAAAAGGTGAAGTTGGAGGATGCTGGAGAACCGAAAATCATTGAGGTTGAACTGGTTACGGCCACGGCGATTGTTGCAACTGACAGAGAGACAGTTCCCTTAGAAAGGGTTTCCGATGAGCTCTTGACACAGCAACGGCACAATTTTGAACGCTTATCAGAATTACTTGATTTCAATTGAGGATAGAATATGGCTACTCTTGCTGACTTGGAGAATGCGATTGACGATTTGCTTAATCACCCTTTGGGAGTAAATAATTACCAACTTATTCAAAGGGTAGAGGAGAAAGCGTATGAAGCCTATGTTCTTGGATTATGCCTGAGAGCAGCCAGAGAGATTAACGCGACACCTGATCTCCGGGGAATTAGTGGGCCACCAAACCCATTTGTATTCCGAGGAGCGCCGGGACAAATATATTCGAGTTTTCGTAATTACGGATATGCAACGTTTCAATTGAATGGTGAGGCATTTGAAATCCATGCAGGCGTAGAATTTTGCGGCACAAGCGAGATGATACACGAAGTGGATGTAGGTATCTTGCGAGCGCCTGATGCCGTAAGGTGTCGCAGTGAGCGATTCGACCCTCCTGCAGCGAGCCTTTTTTCGGGTTGGGAATGCAAGTTCTATTCTGGGAATTTGGATAAGGGATTGGGGCGAGCATTCGTAGGATTAATGGATGATATGGGAAGTAATACCCGTCTGAGTGGAATGTGTTCAAACACGGTGCATCCACAGCTAAAGGACTACTTTAAACCTCAGAGGCGCCCTTATCCTCATTTTCAACTGACACCATTGGAGCAATCCAACGAGGATATTTTTGTCAATCAATTGAAGGGCGAAATCAAGAAAATGACAGCTGCGTAGGATATAGTCCATGCCACATACCACAGAAAAAGCCTTTGAAAGTTACGTTGAAGAAATCCTGCTCACCAAAAGCGGTTGGCAGACGGGCAGGGTTGCCGAGTGGGATAAAGAGCAGGCGCTCTTTCCAGCATACATCTTTGCTTTTTTGCAGGATTCGCAACCGAAGTTATGGGATGAAATGCGGAAGCTCCATGGCGCCGGCTTGGAACCCCTGCTGATTAACACGCTGGTGAAGGAACTTGATATTAAAGGCACGCTGCACATTTTGCGGCACGGGTTCAAGTTCTACGGCAAAACTTTTCGCCTCGCTTATTTCAAACCGGCGCACGGCCTCAACCCCGAAGTGCTGGCGCTCTACCAGAAAAACGTCCTTACCGTCACGCGGCAGGTGCCCTGCCATCCCAACGACACCAAAACGGTGGATTTGCTTTTTGCGGTCAATGGTTTGCCCGTCGCCACTTGCGAACTGAAAAACCCTGGAACCGGGCAGACCTGGAAGGACGCGGTCGAGCAGTATAAAAACGACCGCGACCCCGGCGCGCCGCTCTTTCGCTTCAAAGCGCGCGCCGTGGCGCACTTCGCCGCTGATCCAGACGAAGCGCATATCACCACGCGCCTACTTAAAGCCGATACGTTTTTTCTGCCGTTCAATCGAGGCAGCCATCCTGGAGAGGTGCAGTGCGGCGCAGGCAATCCGCAGCATCCATCGGGCTATCGCACCGGGTATCTGTGGGAGGAAGTGCTGGCGCGCGATTCATTTCTCGATATTCTCGGTCACTTCCTCTTCGTCGAAAAGCGTGAAGAGAAGAAGGACGACGGCAAAGGTGGCCACAAACTCGAAACGAAGGAAACGCTGATTTTCCCGCGCTATCATCAACTGCTGGCGGTGCGCGACTTGGTAAACACAGCGCGACTCGAAGGCGCAGGGCACAATTATCTCATTCAGCATTCGGCAGGCAGCGGCAAAACCAACAGTATTTCCTGGCTTTCGCATCACCTGTCCAGCCTGCACAACGCCGACGACCAGAAGATCTTCGATTGTGTGATCGTCATTACCGACCGTCGC
>DASWNL010000503.1:0-4005 GCA_036399215.1 Abditibacteriaceae bacterium | reverse complement strand
AAACGGCTACCAGTTCGCATTTCATTGACATCGGCCAGTTCAAGATTCCCATCGGCTACGAAGGCGACCAGGTTTCATCGGGCCAATTGCAATTCGTTGAACGCGCCCTGATCTTTGCGCAGCGTGACATTGCTAATGGCGGTTACGGCGACATCCGCGAGAGCGGCGTGCGCCTGCGTGGCACCAGTGGTGAAATTGGCTACGACTTAGGCGTGTTCAACGGCTTTGGCGAACGGCAGAATGCTCTGGCGGCGACCGATCAAAAAGCCGTTATCGGACGCTTGTTTTACCGCCCCAAATCGGTTGAAGGCCTGGTATTGGGTGTGAGCGGCGGCACGGGCAGCGCCGGCGGCTTCGACCGCAATGTGCTCAACGCCTTTGCAGCTTTCAAGAAGGATAAGTGGACGCTGCAATCAGAATATCTTGATGGCAAAGCGCAAGGGCCTCTGGGCACTCCGCCGGTTGCAACCCTCCGCGATATTAAAGGCTACTATGGCAGCGTGGGTTATCTGTTCACGCCGCGCATCGAAGGCACTTTCCGCTACGACTACTTCGATACCGATACAGCTCTGGCCAATGCCGATGCGAAGGACATCACCCTTGGCGCCAACTATTATCTTAAGGGCCATAACGCGAAGATTCAATTGAACTTAGTGCGTCGCGACGGCAATCCGGGGGCGCGCACCGGCAATGGTGCCAACGACTTGCGCAACGACCGCTACGAACTGCGCACCAATTTTCAGGTGGCATTCTAAAACTGCCTGTCGGAAAAAGCCCGCCGTCTATCATAGATGGCGGGCTTTTTCTTGTTACTCGTTCTTGCTCCCACGTTAAACTTACGGACAACCTCTTTCGTCGGCATGGTCTAAACATCCGACAGGTTTGAGTTTTTCAGCGCCATGCGCGTTTATCACCCTCTTCTTTGCTTTTGTGCATCGCTTATGGTTTTTGCGGGATGCGCGCCCAAAGCCAACACTCCTTTGCCCGGCGCCGAGTTTCTGCGCGCCACGCAAAAACGCTGGGCGGAATCGCCAGCAGAAGGCTCAAAGCCAATTTCTTTATCCGGCGCGCCGCAACCGGCTTTTATAGATGTAGCCGTTTTGGCGGCTCGACATCCGGCGTGGAAATTGGCCGAATCACTGGAAAAAAGCGACCAAAAGGCGCTGCGTTTTTCCGGTATCGCCGCCCCGCAATCGCCACGTGGTTTGAGCCTGCAACGGGCTGCGCAAGAATCGGCCAGCGGCCCCCTGCCACGTTCGGCGGGCGAAAATGACGAAGTTATCTCAGGTGCATCAGGCTATGAAAGGCCGCCGCAACGCATTGCCGCACGTAGCGCCTCTTTACTTGAAACTCAAGCCAAAGAGCGACAGGAAGGCACACTGACCTCTTTTCTTCAAGATGTCCAGCGCAAGCAAGCCACCAATCGCGCTGATGAAAGAGATCGTTTGCAGGCCGACCTCAAAGATGAAATCGAAGTTTCGCAACGATTAGCACTGGCCAGCCTCGAACCGTTGCTACCATCGCCTGCTGTGCAATTGGAGATGACCAATCTGCGCATTCAGCTTTTGCCGAATGCGCCCGGCACAGAAGCCGAACACGAACGCGCTAAGACGCGTTTGGCTCAATTGGAAGCTGAGTGGCGCGCTCAATTACAGGCGCAGGCGGAGGAGCGCTTTGATGAACTGTTTCGCTTGTTGATCACATTACCGATAGAAAAACGTCAGGCAGGTTACACCGCTATCGAAAAGACATTAAGTGAACAGCTAAAGCGCGATGAAAACCTGCGCCGCATTGTTGAAGAAGCCTTACGCGAGCGCATCGCCGCTGGCTTTGGAGCTGATGATTTGACTCCACTTACTATCCAACTACCCGGCGTGCAATTGCCGCCCCAAAGTTTGGGCAGCGTTTTGGGCAGCGCCTCACCCCTCTTAGTCTCGGCTCCCCTTTATCGTATCAACAACCAAATGGATTTAAACAGATCTCTGATTTGGCCGTCTGCCATCGCACTTGCCGGCAAAGAAGTGAAGTATTCTGCCGTGCCGCCACGCGTTGTGTCTTCTTTAACAGCAACGCAAAAACGCGCTGCTGAATTGCGCCGCCAGGCCTGGCAAGAGGCCAATCGCTGGGCTAAAACGGTTGCACGACGACGACATTGGCAGTTGCAAAACCGGCGCGGCACCGGCGGTCAAAATGTGCCGGATCGCACCCGCGAGGCATTGCAGTTATTGAGCTTGTAAGGTATGCCCCGTAGGGCGCTTTTGCTAAGCTAAGGACGATAAACGTAATAATCACAATCCGAAAGGATGGCGGTTACCTCGTTTTCAACGTCGTAAAATTTGAAGAAAATTTGAAGAAGGGAGTGCCTTAAGGTCTTGAAACTCTTACCTTAACGGCAAAACATCACATGGCTCAATCAAAACAGAACATCACCAGCTCCAGCCATCACGACGATGCCGTTCCGAATGCATCCAAGAAAGCATCTCAAGGAGCATCCAGCGGAACCAAGACCTTAGCCGCCCGGCGCAAAGCGGCTTCTCCCAACTCATCTCTCGACTCAGCCAATACCGTGTCTTTAAGCGATTCGCAGGGTGCTACTAATGGCTCCCCTCGCGGCGTGCAATTAACACTGGGCGATATTGCTCGCTTGCTCAATGCCGAGTTTATTGGCGATGCCGAAACCGTTATCACGGGTGTCGCCAGCCTCGATACCGCCGGGCCGGGCGCCTTAGCTTTTGTGGAGCATGACAGCCGTTTGCAATCGGCGCTGGATTCGCAGGCATCAGCATTGATTGTGCCCTCAGGCAGCGAATCCACCTTGCGCGATGCTCAACTCAACGCGAAAACGCGCACCAAACCGGCGGTATTATCGGGTAATCCGCGTCTCGCTTTTGCCCGCGTAATGGAGTTTTTCCAACCCGCCGCACCACCTGAAAAAGGCGTTCACCCCACTGCCGTTATTGATCCTACGGCCATTATTGGCGATAACGTAACAATCCGCGAATTTTGCTACATCGGGCGCCATGCCCGCATCGGTGCGGGCACCGTGATTTATCCGCATGTGACGGTTGGCGACGGCGCACAGATCGGCGAGAACTGCGTAGTTTTTCCTTCAGTTGTTATAGGTCATCATGTTTGCATCGGCGCCCGCGTGCGTATTCATTCGGGCACCATTTTGGGTGGAGATGGATTTGGCTATGTGATTGACGAAAAAGGTAACCACTACAAAGTGCCTCAGGTCGGCACCGTTATCATTGAAGAAGATGTCGAGATTGGCGCTAACGTTTGCATTGACCGCGCCACGATGGGCGCCACAAGGGTTGGCTCCGGCTCGAAGATAGATAACTTAGTGCAAATCGCCCATAACGTGCAAATCGGGCGCAACTGCATCCTTTGCGGTCAATCGGGTTTAAGCGGCAGCGTTGAAGTCGGCGACGGCGCAATTTTAGCTGGTCAGGCCGGTTCACGCGATCACGTTAAAATCGGCAAAGGTGCCATCGTCGGCGCCAAAAGCGGCGTCATGGATGACGTTCCCGACGGCGAATTTGTGGCCGGCACGCCTGCTTTGCCAGGGCGCCAGCGCATGAAACTCGAAGCCGCCTTCCGCAAGATGCCCGATACTTCCAAAACCGTGCGCGAGCTTGAAAAGCAAGTTAAGGCAATGCAAGAGCAAATGGAAGTTTTGCGAAGCCAAATCGAAAAAACCGCATAGCCACTGCATAGCCAAAGAAAAAGCGCGATTTTAAAATCGCGCTTTTTCTTTTTTCCTGGCCCTTTAATTCTGTGGACGGTTGATGGTGATTTGCAACTCATCAAAAGAAAGCTGTCCGGCGTAAAAAGATTTTACCTCCGGGTCGGCCAGAGCTTTAACATAAGAAGGCACTAAAACGATTTTCACCGGCACCACACCCTTATGTTGTGCGATGAATTCCTGAGATATGTAAGGAATGAAGTAGCCTTGCCTGGCTTGGCCTGCCGGCACGAAAATCGGATTGCCTTTATACGGCT
>DASWNL010000502.1:0-2215 GCA_036399215.1 Abditibacteriaceae bacterium | reverse complement strand
CAACCCGCCAATTGATAAGCGCAGCATAGTGGCTGACATTTTGGAACGCGCCAAAACCGAAGGTAACGGCGTGAAAATTTTGCCGATTGCCAGTGTTTCGATTGCAGCGAAAAACGAGCAGTTGGCCGAAATGGCTGAACTGAAAGCGGCGGGCGCCATTGCAGTTTCGGATGACGCCTTTCCTATCCAGGATGCCGGTTTTATGCGCCGCGTTTTTCAATACGCAAAAACCTGTGACATGGTTACCATGCTGCATTGCGAGGACATCGCTTTAACCGGCGGCGGTCATGCCGGTGTTGGCAAAGGCGGCGGCGTGATGAACGAAGGCCGCGTTTCCAATGAACTCGGTTTGAGAGGAATGCCACGCGTGGCCGAAGAGATTGCCGTCTTTAAGGCCTGCGCCATCGCGCGCGAAGTTGGTAACCGCATTCATATTTTGCACAACACCACCAAAGGCGCGGTTGAAACCATTCGCCGCGCCAAAGCCGATGGAGTTCTGGTGACAGCCGAAGTTGGCCCGCATCATTTTTCACTCACCGATGAAGCCTGCCGCGATTACAACACCGATGCCAAGATGAACCCGCCGCTGCGCACTGCGGAAGACATCGAAGCCTTAATTGAAGGTCTGCAAGACGGCACTATTGACGCTATTGCCACCGACCACGCACCGCACGCCTCTTACGAAAAAGAGCGCGAATTCGACCACGCGCCTTTTGGTATTATCGGGCTGGAAACCATGCTGAGCGTGTCGCTTAAATATCTGGTCGAACCCGGCCATTTAACTCTGGCGCAAGTTATTGAAAAAATGACCATCGCCCCCGCTAAAATTCTGAACTTGCCAGGCGGCTCTTTAAAAGTGGGCGCTCCAGCCGATGTTACGATTTTCAATCCCGAAACGCGTTGGACTTTGAACAAAGCAGAACTCGCCGGCAAATCGAAGAACACGCCTTACGATGGTCACGAAATGCCGGGCCGCGTCCTTGCAACGATTGTTGACGGCAAAGTGGTTTATCAAGCCTGATGGATATAGAAGCACCAATTTCACAGGTCACGGTTTTTTCCGACCGCGCACAGGTTACGCGGCGTGCTGCCGCTCGTCTCGAAGCGGGCGCGCAAGAGTTGGTTATTGCGGGTTTGCCCGCTGGTCTGGATGAAAATTCGCTGCGCGCTTCGGGTAGTGGTTCTGTTGCGGTCAAGATTCTCAGCGTCGAAAGCAAAGAGCGTCCTCTGGAACAAACACCACACGAAACCGCACGCACATTGAAAGATGAATTGCAAAAAGCAACGGATGAAGGCCAGGCTCTCAAAAAGCGCAGCGAAGTTCTGGAAGAGCGTCAAAAAACTGTGCGCGAGTTAGCCGACAATGCTGCCAAACGCTTTGCAAAAGCCTTAGCCGAAGGCACAACCTCACTGGAAAACGCATCGCAACTGCTTGATTTCATTCAAACGCAAACGCAAAACATCAACGATGAGCGCGCCGCTCTGGAAAAAGAGATTCGCGGCAATATCGAGCATCAGGCTCTGCTGCAAAATCGCTTGAAACAACTGCACGGCGCCCGCAAAGCCAGTGACCATTGCGTGACCGTTGCCCTCGAAAGTGCTGGTCAGGGCGAATTCGATTTGGAAGTGAGTTACACGGTTTATGGCGCGCGTTGGGAGCCGCTTTATGACGCACGCGTGCAGCTTTTGCCGCCCGCTTCGCCCGATGGCTTGCTCGAAGGCAAATTACAACTGAGTTACCTCGCTAAAATCACGCAAAACACCGGCGAAGACTGGAAAGATGTAACAGTCACGCTTTCTACAGCGCAACCGCATTTGGGCAGCTTGCCGCCGAAGTTATCGCCGCTTTATGTGGATATTTATCGTGCATCCTCACCACCTATGGCTGGCGCCAGTCGCATGAAACGAAAAGCCGCATCAGACGATGACGAAGTAGTTGCCATGTTAGCCGATTTAGGCCCGTCCCCGGCACTGGCCGCCGCACTACCAATTGAAGCCGAACATGAAACCGCAAGCGTTGAAAGCAGTGGCGCCGGAGTGAGCTATGAATTGCCGCGCCGGTTGAACGTGCCTTCGGATGGGCAACCACATCGCGGCACGATTGCTGTGCCTGAGTTTCCGGTGCATCTTGATTTCCAGGCCATTCCGCGCCGCACGGAGTTTGCTTATTTGCGCGCTACAGCGACCAATGACAGCAACCTTTCGCTGTTGGCAG
>DASWNL010000501.1:0-4471 GCA_036399215.1 Abditibacteriaceae bacterium | reverse complement strand
AGGGCCGAACTGCGCGGGCAGAGAAAAGGAGCCAGGCGAAGGCACCTTGAAACTGCGGTTGCGCGCGGCAATGGCGGCGGGTGCATCCTGCACCATCTGCGGGTCAAAGAGTGGCTTGCTTTCATACTCGTTTTTGTAGCGCGCTAAGATGCCGCGTGTCAGGGCTTCCTTATCGAAAGGTTGATTGGCACGCGGGCCAAATGCCGGCGGCGCATCGAGTTCTCTGTTTTTAAATGCCTCCTGCACCGCCTGACGTGTTTCTTCAAGCGACTTTTTAAACTCCTTTTCTTTCCTGTCGGCATTTTCCCTTAGGTCAACAAAATTGCCCAGAGCATAGATAGCGGCGCGCTCTTGCTTGACCCACTCTTGCGCCGCCTTGCCAACCAAGTTTTTCTTTGCTGCGTATTCATGGAGTGCAGGGTTTAATTTAGCCAATAAAAGCAGGGCTTCGCGCCGCGATTTGTTTTCTTCGGTTTCTTCAGGATGCAGCTTTAATAAATCGCCTAATGATGAAGTGCTATATTCGGTGTAAGCCTTGTTAAATTCGGGCCGCTCCGCCCTTTTGCGAATGGCTTCATAATCAGGCAAACCGGCTATATTTGCTGCGCCTTTGGCTTGAGTAGATGGAACTGACCGCGCTGCACCGGGCGGTAGGTAGGCGTGCAGTTGACCATTCCAAGTCGCGGCGCCCATGTCACGCGCCCAGTTGATAGGACGATTCTTTGTAATTCCCTGTTTAATGCCGTAGTTGGATTCAACCCAGTGTTCACCGTCCGGCCCTACCACCATATAATGGCCTTTGGGGTAAGCCTCGCTATTCTTTCGAGCGCGAACAATGGTGCCCGGTGGAAGTTTGCCGCTGGCATCAAGCCCGATGTTTGGCCGATTGGTCAAAGAAGTTGATGTGCCCTTGATACCGGATTCGCGCAAGTATTTGGTGATAGCTTCGCCACACTGCAAACCAATCACTTTGCCGCTGTCTTTGAGCATGGCAGCCACATGAGAAGGCACGCCGGTAGCTGTGCCGGAACTGTCTATATTGTCCCGCAACGTATCCAGCGCCCGCGCTTTGCTTTCGGCGGCTTCGCTTGTGGCGCGGCTCTTGTCATAGATGCCGCCTAAAAGCGCCTCATCGCCCATGCCCTTTTTTATGTTGCCTGCGAGGCCATAAAACGTGCTGAGTTCGCGGGAATCTACCTTGGTGCCAAGCAAGCGTGCTTCCATGCTTTGCACCAAATCAATGATGCTATCGCGCGTGCCGCCTAACTTGTCTATGAGACGGTCATTTACACTTTCGATAACCTTGCCGTATTCACGCCATGCCTGCGATGCGTTTTGCAGATCACTCTTTTGCTTGCGGAAATGCTCTTGCAAAGCCTCGCGTTCGCGCTTTTCACGTTCGCGCGCCGCTTTTTCATTGGCTTTGCGCGCTTCTTCGTTTTTGGCCTCTTGTGCGGCTAACTGAGCCGCTTTCCTGCCTTCATTTTTAGCCAAACCTTGCGCCCACTTCTCACGCTGAAAAGCGCCGTCCGCCTCTACTTGCCGCGCCTCATTTTGCAGCCGATAACGGCGCTGATTTTCGTCAAGTGCCGGTGGGCCGTAAGCGTTGCGCTCCCTGTTTGCCCGCGCAATTTCGTCTTGATAATACTTAGAGCCGGACTGTAAATTGTCCTTAAACCGCTCGCGCTCGCGTTCGCCGTGAAGCCCGCCTCCGTAAGCGTTAGGATAAAGCAGACGACTAAGACCAGAGGCCACAAGACGGTCTCCGCTACTTTGCAAATCCCATAGGGGGCGCTTCGGCGCAGTTATACCAAGACCATCCCAGACTGGGCGCCCCGCCCGCTCCCAGACGGGCACAAGGGCAATTTTGATTTTGTTTTCCTGTTGGTTAGTGAGACTTTGCGCGGCGCGAATGTCTTTTAAAAGTAACTCTTGAAGGCTCTGTGATAAATTCGGGTCAATTTCGATTTTATGTTCTAATTCCGTTAAGTCCTTTAAAGTTTGATGAACCCTGCCTAAATCTTTTCCGGCGTCTCTCAGTTCATCTTTAAGGTCACTTAAAGAGCGGGCATAGGGCGAAACGTCCGGTAATAGTTTGCCGGTTTTGGTAAGGATTTCATTGAAGGTTTCGCCGCCTTTGATGACCTCCCTTTCGGCTTCCGCCGCTTCGCGCATTGCATTGGAAACCAGAAGATAGCCGCCCGCCGCAACGGTCAGGCCCGCCGCTAAAGCGGCAGGGTTAGCAGACAGCGCGGAAAACAAGCCAACGGCTTTTAATTGTTTGCTGATTTCAAGGACATTTTTTAATTGACCGGCTGCCAAAAGCGCCGCGCCGCCGTAAAGACCAAACTGCACAATCTGGCTTTGCGTTTCTTTGTCGAGGTCATTAAACCATTTGACAGCATCGCGTGTTTCCTTGACAATGGCGTGCATCGCGGGCGCCGCCGCCTTGCCCGCTTCGATGGAAAGAATCTTTAAATCTTTGGCAAGTAAATCGGCTTCGTAAGCGGCGCCCTTGTTTTGCTTTGCCATTGCCTCAGCAGCCGCGCCCGCACCGTCAAAGGCGTGTTTTTGCTGCTCCAATTCGGTGCGCAAATCAGCGCCCGCATTGGTCAGGCCGGTTAGCGCGCCGCGTTGCGCTTGCATATCCGGCAGGAGTTTTTTAATGGCATCGGCGTTGCCGTTGGTCTTGGCCTGAATATCAACCAAAACCCCACTTAACCCTTTGGCTTGTAAAGCCGAAAAACCATATTGAATCCCCAATTTTTCAAAAGAATCGCGTGCCTCTTTGCCGGGGTTGGCAATCTTTGTAATGAGGTTTAAAAGGTCGTTTGTTGCTTCGCTGGCACTTTGGCCTTGCTTAGTGGCAACGGCTATGTAGGCGCCCAATTCTTGCAAAGAGATTCCGGCTTTGCTGGCAGTTGGCAAAACCGCGCCCAAAGTGCCGGACAATTCTTCAAAGTTAAGGCGTCCCCGGTCAACGGTTTTAAACAGAACATCAAGCGCCTGTTTACTATCATTCACGCCGCCAATGCCGCTTTGCAAAACCGACAACGTAACACCCGCCGCTGTTTTGGTTTGTGTCAGGCCCGCGCTGGCACCCTTAGCCGATTGTTCTAAGGTGTCTAAAGCATCGCTGCCACTTTTGCCACTGGAATAAATATCATAAAGCGCATTGGCCAAATCCTCTGGCCCCTTGCGAATTTGCGGGTCAGAGCTAAGGCGGATTATTTCATTCCCTAAATCTTGGATGCCCTTTTCAGATAGCTTGGCAACGGTGTTAATGTTTCTTAATTGCCTATCAAACCCGATGAAGTCTTTAGACGCTATGCCAATGCCACCTAAAAGCGCCGCGCCGCCCAGAGTGGCCGCTGTGCCGGCTTTATCCCCTAATTGGTCGCGTGCCGCTTTAGCTTCTCTTAATTCCTTGTTTATGGCGCGCACGCTTTGTAATTCGGTTTGGCGCGCTACGTTGCGTTCCCTGCTGGCTTGCCTCTCTAATTCGCGGGTTTGCGTTAATTGGCGCCGTTCCTCCGCATGAAGGTTGCGTGTCTCAGCACCTATCGCCCGCAGATTGTTTAACCGCGTGCGGCTTTCAACTTCATGGATTTTTGCTAAATCTTTTGCGTTTCTAAGTTCCTCTTTCGAGATCGAAGCAAGTAGGGTTTTAGCCTCTTTAAAAGAGTTCTTATCGAGATTCAGTGTGAAGGTAGGGTTTAAATACTTCTCGGTATCTTTAGCGAATGACAACATTTCGCGCCGCATGGCGCGAAGTTCTTTATACGCTTCTGAGGCATCCAGACTAACGGAGCCGTGTAAACCCATAGTGCCTGGAGTTTACAAGAATTGATGATATTGATAATCAATATCAGATGCGAAATTTAAGACCTACTGCACCCAAATGTCAGAAGCGTTAGGCAAGTTGGAGCCGCCTATGGCTTCGCCCGCCGTGTTGATAATTCTAACGGGGCATTTATTGGGGTCAACTGGTGAGTTGGATAACGCCCAAATATCCTGAAAATCTTTTCCTAACTTTTTCTTTTCATCAGAACTAAAAGAATCCCATGCGTTTGGATAAACCTTTATTTCAAGCATGGCGCTGTTAGGTTGCAGCGTTACCTCTTTAATCAACGCTTTTATAGCAGGGCTTTGGTCTATTTTATTGCGGAAAAATTCCATGCCTTGCTGCGGGTTTTCCGGTGCGTTTGTAGCTGTTTTATTGGCTTCGCCCGCCGACATGGTAACAGTTTGGGTTTCAGGAGCGCAGCCAAACGCGACACCCGCCACACACAAAAATAAAATCGCCACTATGAGTTTATTCATGTGGCGATTTTATAAAAACGTCCCTTGTCTTGCCAAACCTTGCCCGACCGCGCCTTGCCTCGCCGCGCCTCGCCACACCTCGCCATGCCTGACCGTGCCTGACCGTGCCAAACCGCGTTGATAAAACCAGACCGTGATAAGCGGCACT
>DASWNL010000500.1:0-14934 GCA_036399215.1 Abditibacteriaceae bacterium | reverse complement strand
CGATTGTGACATATTTTTACCCTACTAATTAAAGTTACCACCTCAACTTTCAAAAGCCTGGCAGTCTTTTAACAAAGGCGAACGCCACAAGTGCGGGCTAAACTGCAAACACTTTTGCAATCATGACCCCACTTTTGGCTTTTGACGCGGCGGCTTTGCGGCGTGAGACGTTTGATTTCTTAATTATCGGCTCCGGTGTGGCGGGGCTTTCCTGCGCGTTGGAACTGGCGCCGCATGGGCGCGTGGCGGTGCTGACTAAAGAAAAAATCGGCGCCGGTTCGACAAAGTGGGCGCAAGGCGGCATTGCGGCGGCTTTAGCACCCGCGCCGCTGGATTCCGCTGATTTACATTTGTCCGATACGATGGATGCCGGGGCCGGATTATGCGACCGCGAAGCTGTGCAGGTTTTAGTAGATGAAGGCCCGCGCCGTGTGCGCCAACTGATTGCGCGCGGCGCGCATTTCGATACTGAACCAAGTGGTGAACTCAAACTCACGCGAGAGGCGGCGCATAGCGCGCGGCGTATTATTCACGCGCAGGGCGATTCGACAGGGCGCGAAGTGCAGCGTTCTCTCACTGCCGAAGTTTTGCGCAGCGAAGGCATTGAGGTTTTTGAAGATACGCTGACGGTTGATCTTTTAGTCAGCGAAGGCCGCTGTCGGGGCGCTTTGGCCCTTGATGAAAACACCGGAGAATTGATTTTATATTGCGGTCTGGCAACCATTGTCGCGACTGGTGGCATTGGTGCGCTTTATAAAGTGACGACCAATCCGCCGGTCTTAACCGGCGATGGCATGGCGATGGCTTATCGCGCGGGCGGCGAACTGATGGACATGGAGTTCGTGCAGTTTCACCCGACTTCGTTTGCTAAAGGCCCGGCGTATCCCAAATTTCTCATCTCCGAAGCCGTGCGTGGCGAAGGCGCGATTTTATTAAACGCTAAAGGCGAGCGCTTCATGCCGCGCTACCACGAAGACGCCGAACTGGCGCCGCGCGATGTGGTTTCGCGCGCCATTGCCTTGGAGATTCACAACGGCGATGCCGATTGGGTTTTTCTGGATTTAACCGCTAATACCGAACAGGAAATCGCTCAGCGCTTTCCCACCATTTATTCAACCTGCGTGGCTTATGGCATTAACCCGGCCAAGGAGCCGATTCCGGTTTCGCCCGCTGTGCATTACATGATGGGCGGCATTCGCACCGATTTGAATGGGGCCTCGAATGTGCCCGGCCTTTTGGCGTGCGGCGAGTGCGCCTGCACCGGCGTGCATGGCGCTAACCGTTTGGCTTCCAATTCGATGCTCGAAGGCCTGGTTTTTGGCATTCGCACCGTGCGCGCCGCCCGCGATGTAAAAGAAAAATACAAAGATTCCGGTTGTGATTTTCCGCTTGACGGCATGGCTCCCAAAGCTACGGAACAGGATGAAGAGGCAGTTGGCAAAGCGCGTGCAAGGTTGCAGGAGTTGATGTGGCAGCACGCTGGATTGGTGCGCGATGCAGGCGGCTTGCAAAATGTGTTGTCCGAGTTGGACAAGTTACAAAAGCGTTTTGGCATTCCTGCGCCGCGGCGCGATACCATCGAACTGGCGAATATGTTAGTCGTGGCTCGTTTAATCGTGCAAGCCTCACTAACGCGTGAAGAAAGCCGGGGCGCGCATTTTCGTAGCGACTTCCCGCAGCCAAATCTTCAAAAGTGGCAACGCCACATCGTTTTGAAACAAAAAAGCGGGCAATTGCATGTAGAAACTGTGACGGCAGGCTAAAAGCCGGCAAAAATGGCCGACAGAATGGATAAAATAGAAGTGTTCCCGGTAGTTCTCGTAGTTTTAGATTTTATTGCCGAGATTTATTGAAGAAGGCAGAGCCTCATACTTTGATGAAATTGTTTCCCACAGCGCCGGGTTATTTTGATTACGACCTGGAAGCTCTTTACCGCGCGCGGCAAAATGAGCAGGCTCTATCGGGAACGCGCGTCTTGATGCTGATGGCAGCAGCGTCTCTGGTCTTATTTTCTATTTGGGATCACGTCTATGACCCGGCTTCTCTGCCGCAAACCTTGCCGGTGCGGGCACTGGGCACAGCTATCATCTTGGTGTTGTGGAGCGGCACGCATCACAGGCAGTTAAAAGGCCGTTTAAGCTGGTTTTTATTTGGTAATACCGTCACTTGCACTACCATCGTCGCCTGGGTGCTGGTCATTGTGCCGCACGGCATGATGGCAGGTTTGCCTAACTTTTTTTTCGTGCCGCTTTCGTTTGTCTTCTTGCCAAATTACCGTGCTGTAGCACTCAATTGCGTGGTGCTGATGATTATCGTCAACGCCGTGCAATTGGCCGATTACCCCGACCGCATCGCGGTTATCAACACCAATATCTTTTTATCGGCGATGTGCGCCGTTACCGGCCTTTTTGCCTGGGTCAACGAAGCGCGCAACCGTCAGATGTTCCGTTTAGAAAACCAACTGGAACGCCTGGCGACAACCGATTCTTTAAGCGGGGCTTATAACCGCCGCCACTTTACACACTGCGCCGAAACCGAAATTGAGCGCGCACGCCGCTACGGGCATCCCCTGGCGCTTCTACTGTTGGACATAGATCATTTCAAAAACATTAACGATAACTACGGCCATCATATTGGAGATGAGGCGATTCGCGCTATTGCCGATGTGTGCCGCGCCACCTTGCGTAACAGCGATTACCTGGGCCGCATGGGCGGTGAGGAGTTTGCAATCCTGCTTCCCGAAACTACCCTGTCCGATGCCGGCCAACTGGCCGAGCGACTACGCGAAAATTTGGCGCAAATGAAAATTCCTGTAAGAAGCCCCTCTGCTAAAAGCGCACAAGTTGAGACAGGCCCCGAAAAGCTGAACAACAATCTCAATGACAATCCGACCGCTCAAATTTCCATGACAGCCAGCATTGGGGTTTCTCTGTGGCATGGCGGCAGTGATTCGCTGGAGGCACTTTTACAACGCGCCGATACCTGCCTTTACGAAGCCAAAGATAAGGGGCGAAATCAGGTCATAATTTGCGAATCACCGGCAAAACCCGTGATGACTTAATCCCAGACAATGGCGACTTTACCGGTCTGGCCGCCATCGAAAAGCTCGTAGGCTTCGCGCGCCTGTGAAAGCGCAAAACGATGCGTCACAATCTGGTCAACGTGCAGTTGCCAATGCGCTAATTTCTCCACTAATTCTTCCATTTGCCCGATGGAGCACACCCACGAGCCGTGCAGCGCAAGCTGTTTATGAATCAGCAAAGGTGAGGGCGCAAATTCAACCGTTCCGCCTTCGCCGACAAAAACCACTCGCCCCCATTCGCGTGCTGCTTCAAGGCACAAATGCCGCGCCGGAGCCGCGCCGGAGCAATCAATCGCCACTTCAAAACCGTGCCCATTGGTTAAAGATTTCAGTTTCGTTAAAGCGTCGTCGCCGGGTGCAACAACATCGGCAAAGCCTAACTTTTTCGCAAACTCAATGCGGCTTTCCATGCTTTCAACGCCAACGACTTCGGCACCCAAAGCGCGGCACAAAAGCGCCATGCCTAAGCCTACCGGCCCAAGCCCAGTAATCAAAACGCGGTCTCGCCCTGAAACCTGCGCGCGCAGGCACGCCGCGTAAGCCGTGCCCAACCCGCAAGCCACCATCGCGCCATCTTCATAAGTCAGAAACTCCGGCAACAACACCAAATCTTTGGCTTCGGCCAGCATGAAATCGGCGTGGCCGCCATCGCGCTGCCAACCATAAGCGGCGCGGCTTTCATCCGAACAAGAGATCATCCAACCGCCCCGGCAATCAGGACAAAGGCCGCAACCCGAAATATGATAAACCGCCACGCGGTCGCCAGTTTGAAAACGCGAAACATCCGGCCCCACTTCGACAATCTGGCCGCACGGCTCATGACCGGCAATGACGCCACGATAAGCTTCCGGCCCGCTGCCTTGATCCGTCGGGCGGTAAATGGCGCGCAAGTCGCTGCCACATAAACTTGACGCTTTCATGCGCAGTAAAACCTGACCGCGCCCCGGTTTTGGCACTGAAAACTCTCGAAACTCCAACTGCCGGTTGCCCGGCAAAACCACGCCTTGCATTGTGTCTGTTGTTGTATTTGCTTGCATAACTATTTCGCTATCAACTGGCGCCACGCGCTTGCGCCTTTGCCTTGCGCGGGGCTGTTTTCTTTCAGTTTCCACTCTTCCGGCGCGTTTTGAAACAACGGGTCTTGCCCGTAAACGCCTTCTTTTTCTTCGTTTGGCAAATTGGGGCGCGAACGAGCGGGATTATCTTCGTTAAACCAAAAATTGCGCGCAAATTCAAAGGTTTCCGGTGCCGTTTTGGGGCCAATATTAACCCCGCCTTCAATCCATTGTCCGGCGCGAAACACAACAATATTGTCGCTAAAAATCCCATTGCGCGACGGCACAAATCCAACTTCGTTTGTCTCCTGCAAAATGCGCAAAGCCCACTGGCCCGGATGATAAATGGTATTAAAGCGCACGCGCGCTCCATCTACCCCCACAAAAGCAAGCGGCGCGAGACTACCGATGAAAACATTACCTTCAACGGTGATATTTTGCGCTTCATGCTTTCCATTGGGCCATTGGGCGGCATCATTCAACGGCGGACGAAAAAACTCCAGGCCGGTGCTGCCGCCGATATTCACAGCGCGGTGACCGGCATTTTCAAAGCGATTATTTTGAATTTGGATGTCGCGGCATCCGCCTTTGGCCTGCACACCGCTGCCCCCTGTAGTTCGCGGATCGCTCTGATGCATAAACGTATTTTTTGTAATCACGCCTTTGTGACAGCCCACCATATCAATGCCGCTGCCGCTGTCTGTGCCCCAATTTTCCAGCCGGCAGTTTTCAATGCGGAAATCATCCACGCCCGATAACTTCATGCCGTCATGATTGCCCTGCGGCCCGATATTGGAAATCTGCAAATTCTTTAGCGTAATATAACGCGATGGGCGCGTATAAACGCCGCCATCGTCAATGTTGAGGCCGTTATTCCGCGCCCCTTCGATTTTCAGGTCGCGCACTTCAAGGTATTCCGCACCCGCGATGTGTAGACCATTGCCACCACCTTTAAAAAGTGCCGGACGGTCTTGAAAGCCCGTAATAATAATGGGATTATTTGGCGTGCCACGCAGATTTTCGGCGTAAAAGCCGCCTTCATAAATGCCCGGCAAAATAATAATTTTTTGTCCTGCTTTGACGATTTGCAGCGCCGCGCGCAATTGCTCTGATGAATTGACAACGGCAGAATTTTGTGCCTGAGACACAAGCGAAAATAACAAACCAACGAAAAGAAAAAGAGATTTCATGCTTGTTATGACAACACCAAAGCCAGGATGCGCCGCACATAAACAAGGCCCGCTATTCAATAGCGGGCCTTTGTTGTTTGAGAAGCCAATCATTCAGCAATAATAGCTTCGGCTTCGATTTCCACTAAGATGTCTGGCGCGATCAAGCGGCTCACTTCAACCATTGTAGTCACAGGCCGGATTTCAGCGAAAAAAGCGCCGTGCGCTTCGCCCACTTTCTGCCACTCTTCGATGTTCACCACATAAATCCGCGTGCGCACCACATCTTTCAAACTCGCACCCGCCGAAATTAAAGCAGTTTCAATATTCTTCAAACATTGAACCGTTTGCGCCGCAACATCACCAACGCCCACCAACTGCCCATCAGCCCCCGATGCCGTTGTGCCCGCCACATGCACCGTTGAACCAACCCGCACTGCCCTGGAGTAGCCAATAATCGGCTCCCACTTCGACCCTGTTGAAATATTTTGTCTGCCGTTACTCATTCCCTGTTTCTCCTAAATTTTACCCACCCACTGCCGTGATTTCATTCATGGCTTTTTGGGCGTTAACCAGTTTGTAGAAAGTGCCGCGCTTTTCGAGCAGTTCGTCGTGCGTGCCGATTTCGGCAATTTTACCAGCGTCCATTACCACCAGGCGATTGGCGTTGCGTAAAGTGCTGAGGCGGTGAGCGATGGCGAAAACTGTCCGGCCTTTGACCAAATTTTTCAAAGCGTTTTGAATCTGCTGCTCGGTTTGTGTGTCCACACTGGCCGTGGCTTCATCGAGGATCAAAATGCGCGGGTCATGCAAAATGGCGCGGGCAATCGAGATGCGTTGGCGCTCGCCGCCCGAAAGCCTTGTGCCGCGTTCGCCGACAAGGGTATCGTAGCCATCGGGAAAACTAACGATAAAATCGTGCGCATAAGCCGCTTTGGCTGCCGCCATGATTTCGGCAGGGGTTGCCTCCGGCTTACCATAAGCGATGTTATCGAAAATGGTGCCGTGAAACAGATACGGCTCTTGCAAAACAACACCAATTTGCCGCCGCACATCGTCACGCTGAATGTTGCGCAAGTCCACGCCATCCACTAAAATCGCGCCGCTATCTACATCGTAAAAACGCATCAGCAAATTGATGAGGGTGCTTTTACCGGCGCCGCTATGACCGACCAGGCCAATCATTTCGCCCGGCTCTACTTTTAAATCCACGCCTTTTAAAACCGGACGGTGCTTGTCGTAACCAAAAACCACGTCTTTGAATTCGACTTTGCCTTCGACGTGCGGCATCGGTTGGGCATTGTCCCCGTCTACAATTTCCGGCGCCATGTCGAGGATTTCAAAAACACGTTCGGCAGCCGTCATGGCGCGCGTTGTGAAATTCACTAAGCGCGTCAGATTTTGCACCGGCCCGTAAAGGCGCGCCAGTAAAACAGTGAACAAAAATAAGGTGCCGAAACTGATTTGGTCGGACAAAACCTGATTGCCGCCCAAAAACCACGTCATCGGCAAGCCCAGGCCCATAATAAAGCCCATCGTGGGATAAAACGCCGCCGCTTTTTGCTCAACACGCACTGTCGCATCGCGCAGTTCACCGCTTTTGTCCACGAACTTTTCGACCTCGCGCTTTTCCCCGGCGAAGGCACGCACCACGCGCACGCCACCTAAACTATCGGCCAGGCGTGCGCCCAAACGCGAGTTCTGATGCCACACGCGCCGCCATAATTTCATCAGGCCGCGCCAGTAGGTGTTAGTGCCGATAACTACAAATGGAACCGGCAACAGCGCCACTATAGCTAAAAGCGGGCTATGGAAAAACATGATGATGACCACGATGGCAATGGTCAGTGTGGAGATGATGATATTTTCCGCCGCGTCCAGCAAAAAGTTTTGCAACATGCCGACATCGTTTTGCACGCGGCTCATCACGGCGCCAATTTCGCGCTTATCGTAAAACGCTAAAGAAAGTCGTTGCAACTGCGCGTAAACCTCAGTGCGCACATCATGCAAAACCCGCGCGCCTAAAAAGGCCGCAATACGCCCGCGCGACATATTCAGCCCCGCTTCAAAAATTCCCGCCAACACAATGACGCCGACCAGTTCGAGCAGCAAAAAGCGGCTATCAGCAAGCGGAATCTGCGCTGCGGCACTGGCGGCATCACGCGTGGGAAATACTTTGTCAATCAGCGTTTTGGTGACAACCGGCGGCACAAAAGACAGGGCTGTTGTTGCCAGGCTCAACACGCCCGACAAAACCGCGACCCATTTATAAGGGCCAAGATACGAAAGTAAGCGGCGCAGGGCCTGCAAGCGATTGACGCAAAACGGGCAAACCTGCGAATCGTGGGGAAAGCGCCGTCCGCAACTGGGGCAGTTCCTAATCTGCCAGAAGGTTTCGTCTTCTTCCGGGCCGGGTTTGCCGTGCTCTTTTAAATGCTCGATCTGCTTGGCCGCACGGCCCAGTTCTTTGGAGTAGGTATTCGAGGAGCGCAGAATTTCAATAATACGCTCGGCGTTTGCGCCATTACGCGTTTCTTTCAGGCGCGCTTCCAGTGATACGCCTCCCACCAAATTTTTCAGTTCGGCCTTGATAATATCGGACAACGGCACATCCAATTCGATATGTGCTTTATCTGCATTCTCCTGCACAAAAACCAGCAAGCGTTCGGCGGTGACGATCAGGTAGCGTTCGCCCCATTCGCCAGTCCGATTCAAATCGCTGCGTGCGGTAATCGCATTGAAGTCATCACTTGATGCACCGTTTGATTGGTTTTCGTCCTCACCAGTGGTCTTTACATCTTCGTCACTGGCCGTTTGGTTTTTGACTTCTTTTCCATCGCCATTAGCATAGCCGTTGGCATGACCATTGGATGCCTGTGGCTCACCATCTAAAAGTGATGGGGGAACAGGAAAGCGCAATTCCAAACCCATCGCACTTAATTTCTCACGGACTGCGGGCGATAATTCATCCTTGGTGCCGGGAACAGCTTGAGCGGTATTCGCTGAGGTCTTTCTGGAAACTTTGCGGGAGGAGATGAATCCGGCTACAGGCATAAAATCTTCTTTCACATGCGACTTGCTTCAGTGCGTTATCATAACGCACTTGATTGATGCATTTAAGCAAGGCTGGGGCCATTACTACTTTTATTCCGTTACACAATTGTCGTTGCTATTTTGATAGTTACTTTGGCACTTTAGCGCGCCATTAGCAATGCGACAATTCTCTTAACAAATCTTTGCACAGCTTTGGCACTTCCTATCACTAAGCTTTACCACGATTATTTATAATACTTCTCATCCAGTAATCGTTCGGAAACCGAATTATTCGGAAGCCTTATCATCGAAGAACGATTAACCTGGTCAAAGGCCCGTTGTTGCACGCTTTGTTATGACCAAAGTTCCGCGCTCGTCCCCTATCAAAGCGACTAAATTGCAAAAGCCTCCCAGGGTTGAAGCGCCTGCTGATGCGAATGCAAATGCGCAGGCTGAAGCCGAACGCATCGCGGAACTGATGGAGCAGGCCGGCAAGGCAATTTTCAAGGCAGGGATGGGCAAAAAGCGCCCCATGAAGCCTGAGGCGATGCACTTGACGCTGGCGCAAATGCGTTGCCTGTGGGTTTTGGGGCGTGAAGAACCCTGCACTATGCGCGATTTGAGCCGTCACATGGGTGTGCGTCCCAGCACAGCCTGCGAACTGGTGGATGCCTTAGTCAAGTCCAAAATGGTTTCGCGTGAAAGCGACCCGAACGACCGGCGCGCCGTGATACTGAACCTGGCCCCTAAAGGCCGCCGCTTGCAGGATAAACATCGGGCCAGCCGCCGCGAGCAGTTGCGCGGCGTTATCGAAAACTTAAGCGCCGACGAACGCCGCGCCATTGTCGGTGCTCTGGAAACTTTATCCGCTGTGCTACACAGCGATTGCCGCGAGGATTGAAGCAAACTTCCAACTTGCCATGCAACTTGTCATGAACCGCTTGCCCTTTTTGCTTTTATTGATGGCTTTTTCGGCCCCCGTTGGCGCGCAAGAAGCGACTGCGCCTCCCACTGTGCCTCCGATTGCTCCGCCCGCCGAAAAATCGGCTGAGACGCCCGCCGAGAAATCTTCCGTCGAAAAGCCGTCCCTTGTCATCGTCCCTGCCGAGGATGCCAAACGCGCTGAGATTTCCAAAGTCGTTGTGCCACGCACCAGCGACACGGCAGCACAGGTTTTAAGCGGCCCGGTGACTGCGCCTGTTGAGCCGCAACTGGATAAGCCGCTTTCCTTAGAGGAAAGCATCATCATTGCGCTATCCAATCACGGCGATATTAGCGCGGCGCAAGAGGGCTTCGCTGGTTCCATCGAACGCATTACCTCAACCCGCGCCGGGGGCGCCCCCCAATTGGGCGTTGAATCGGGTTATTCCAATCGCAGCGTGCGCGCGGCAGGCGGCACCGGGTTTGGCGGTGGCACTAATACCGACACCAGTCTGGTTTTAAGCCAGAACCTTTTTGATTCGGGCTTGCGCAGCGCCCAGACACGCGTGGCGCGCGCTCAATCGGGCGCTGCTTTAGCTGGTGTAGCACAGGCGCGCTCACAAGTGGCTTTTGGCGTAGCGAACGCTTACTTCGACCAACTGCGGCAAGAGCGATTGCTCGAATTAGCCAATGAACAAGTGAGGGTAGCGCAGGAAAATCTGCGCATTGTGCAAGGCCAAATCGAAGCCGAACTCGGTGCGCGCGTGGATGAGATTCCCATTCAAGTTGAAGTGCGCCAGCGTGAGTTCAATCGCACTACGGCAGAGAATAACGTGCGCACCGCGCAGGTCAATTTTCGCAATGCTCTTGGTCTGGGGCGCGGCCCGGCCCTCAAAATCCAAAACGTCAGTGTGCAAGTGCCGACTTTAGGTGCTGTTGATGAATACTTCGCTGCCGCACAAAGATTGAATCCCGATTTGAAAATTTCACAGGCCAATTTGCAATCGGCGCAGGCCTCCTTAGAAGTCGCCAAGATTCAAGCTCGCCCGCGAGTTTCGGTTGATGTTTCTTTAGCCGCCGGCATCCTCGATTCGCCACGCCGCCAGAGTGGTCTAACTGCCGGCTTGAATTTGCCGATTTTTGATGGCGGCGCGCGTCGCGCCAATCGCCGCGCTGCCCAGGACTCGCTGGATGCCACGCGATTGCGCGATGAGCAACTCGCCAAAGATGTCGCCGCCGATTTGGAATCGGCTTATGCAACGGCACGCTCGGCCAATGAACGTATCGCAGCGGCTCGCGCCCTCGAAGAAGTGGCAACAGCCAACTTAAACGTAGCCCAGGAGCGTTATCGCCAGGAACTGGGCACACCCTATGAAATCACAACCGCGCAATTGCAACTTTTCAATGCACAAATCAGCAGCGTGCAAGCGCTTTACGATTACTATCTGGCACAATCGGCTCTTGAACGCGCAACCGGCGCCCGTTCAGGCTTGCCGGATGCCATTGTGACACCCATTGTGACACCAGCGGCTCCAATTGTGACACCAGCCGCTCCCGTAGCGCCGGTTAATCCTTAAATTCGGAAACTCTTATGGCAACAGAAGCACTCACTCCTACTTCAGCGCCCAAGCCAACAGCGCCTATTAAAGCCAAAAAACGCAAGCTTAATAAAGCTATTGCTGGCGTTTGCGCGCTTTTGCTGATGGCTTATGCCGTGAAAGCGTGGAAAGACCGCGCCGCCGCTGCTGACGAAAAGCCCGAAATCAAAACGGCCCTTGTCGAACGCGGCGATGTCAAGCAAACCGTATCGGCGACCGGCAAGTTACAAGCGTTTACCTTGATTGACGTGAAAAGCAAAGCGGGCGGCAAGGTCATTGAAATGGCGGTTGAAGAAGGCACGCGTGTCAAGCGCGGCCAACTGATCGCCATTATTGATCGCCAGGATGTTTCAGCGCTTTATCGCCAGGCCGAGGCGGACGCCAACGCGGCGGCCAGTTCTGTCGCGCAATCACGGGCTAATGAAGCGCAGCAGCGTGCTTCATTAGGGCCACAGATTCGGCAAGCGGGCGAGTCGGTTTCCTCAGCGCAGGCGCGTCTTGCCCAGGCGCAGGAATCCTTGAAATTGCAAAGTGAAACCACCGGCCCGGCTATTCGGCAGGCGGCGGAATCGGTTGCTGCCTCTAAAGCGCGTCTGGTGCAGACCCAGGAAGCGCTCGATTTACAGCGCAAGACTTCGGAAACCGCCGTCGCCGAAGCGCAAAGTGGTGTTGAAGCGGCCCAGGCCCGTTTAGAACAAGCCCAAACGCAGGCGACCACACAGCCCGAACTCACTCAGGGGCAAATTGCCCAGGCACAAGCTCAAATCGGCCAGTCCGAAGCGCAAATTTCCAGCGCGCAGGCAGGCGTGAGTTCGGCCCAGGAGAATTTGAAGTTGTTGCAAAGCGCTTCACAGCCGCAAGCAACGGCGCGGGCCGGAGCCGAAGTCAACAGCGCCAAATCGGATTTAACCACGGCGGAAACCAACCTCCGGCGCTTGCGCGGCTTATTGGAAAAAGGCTTTGTTGCCAAATCGCAAGTGGACACAGCCGAAAACACCGTCGTGTCGGCGCGGGCGCGCTTGCAAACCGCACAGGCTGTTTTAGATACGCTCAAAGAGCAGCAGGCCAGCGAAGTGCGCGAAGCCAAAGCGCGCGTTGAACAAGCGCAGGGCAGCCTCGCCAATGCCAGAGCCGGCCTCGCCAATGCCAAAGCCGGCCTTTCTAATGCCAAAGCTAATACCATTCAAGACACACTTCGTCAGAAGGACGTGGACACGGCGCGGGCGGCTTTGAAGCAAGCGCAATTGGGGTTGCAGGATGCTATTGCCAATCGCCGTCAGGTGCAAGTCAGGCAGGCCGAAGTCAACGCGGCACGCGCTGCTGTGCGCCAGGCCGAAGCCTCTTTAACCAGCGCTCAGGCCAACACGCGGCAGATTTCACTAAAGCGCTCTGATATTAATGCCGCTGCGGCTGCTATGCGCCAGGCCGAAGCCTCTTTAGCTAACACGCGCACGCAAACCATCACTTCACAGGCGCGTGCCGCCGAAGTAGCGCAGGCGCAGGCGCGTTTAGAGCGCGCCCGCGTGACACAGCAAAACGCCGCGACAAATTTGGCCGAAACCCGCGTGGTAGCACCGCGCGATGGCGTTGTCGTCATGAAATATGTAGATGAAGGCACGATTATCCAATCGGGCACCAGTGGTTTTTCCGGCGGCACCGCCATTGTGCAACTGGCGCAGGTTGACCGCATGTATATAGACGCGCAGGTGGACGAAGCCGACGTAGCCCTTATTGAAGCGGGCCAGAAAGTGGACATTACACTGGACGCCTATCCCGAAAGCCCGAAGATGGGCACGGTTCGTAAAGTGTTTCCCCAGGCGACCGAAGAACAGAACGTCACCTACATTCATGTGCAAGTTGAGATTGACCCGATGGATGTAGATGATCGTCTGCGGCCCGGAATGAACGGCACCTGCGATTTTGAAGTCGAAAGCGCTGAAGATGTAATTGTCGTGCCCAGCGAAGCCGTCAAGGAAAACGAGGGCGTGACCGAAGTAACCGTCATCAAAGACCCGAAAAAGCCGCTGCACGAAAAAAGTAATCAAGCCGCGAAAACAGTTGAAACCGGCGTGCGCGGCGATGAAAACGTGGAAATTATCAAAGGCCTCAAAGAAGGCGAAACCGTGATCACGCAGATCATTGAACCAATCACCGCGACACCTCAAACCGGCGGCATGAGCGGCGGCGCGCCGCGCGGCTCGACCGGTGGCATGGGTGGCATGGGTGGTGGCGGACGAGGACGATAAGAAATTGAGAATTAAGAATGGAGAAAAATCAATTCTCAATTTCTTAATTCAACATTCTCAAAGGGAGAAACCATGAAAAAGTGGATGATAGCCGCAACTTTGGGCGCGGCAGTAATGAGCAGTTCGTTATCGAGCGTCGTTCAGGCGCAAGGCTTTGGTGGCGGAGGCGGCGGTGGGCGCGGCGGTGGCATGAACCGCTCACCCAAAGGACGCCTCAGTGGCCTGTTACGCGGCCTGGAAGAGTTGGAAAAAGGCAAGACCAAAGCCTTGACCAAAGCACAGGCGAAAACGATTGTAGGTGTGGTAAACGCCTGGAAAGCCAAGCCGAAGATGAGCGATAGCGAAGCCAAAACGGTTTACGGCAAGCTCAACGGGACGCTGACTTCATCACAGAAGAATGAGTTGGACAAAATCGCCGCCAAGAACCGGCGCGGCTTTGGCGGCGACCGGGGCGGCGGTGCCGGTGGGCGTGGCGGTGGCCCTGGTGGAGGCGGAGCCGGTGGTGCTGGTGGCGGCCCGCCCAATCCTCAGCAGATGGCCGAGATGCGAGCGCGCATGAAGAAAATGGAAGGGTTTTTCAAAACCTATAATCCGTTTTATCCGCCAACCAAATATGCTGAGTTCAAATCCATGCCGGATCGTTTTAAAGACCGCTTCGCCAAAGGCTATCAAGCACGCATGAGCCTGGTATCAAAACTGGCAGCTAAAGCAAAGTAGGTAGTAAGGTGGTGAGGTAGTGGGGTTGTGGATTTCACTACCTCACTACCTCACCACCCCACCACTCATGAATGCCATCATCGAAGTCGCTGACTTGCACAAAGAATATCTGATGGGCGATATGCGCGTTCATGCCTTGCGCGGTGTGACCCTGCGCATCGAACCGGGCGAGTTCGTCGCGATCATGGGGCCATCGGGTTGTGGCAAAAGCACCTTCATGAATTTGATAGGCTGCCTTGATCGCCCTTCGCAAGGCTCTTATCAACTGGATGGTGAAGAAGTCGCGGAGTTAGAGCAGGACGACCTGGCCGCCATTCGCAATCGCAAGATTGGTTTTGTCTTTCAGAATTTCAATCTCTTATCGCGTTCGACAGCACTGCACAACGTTGAACTTCCGCTTTTGTATGCCGGTGCCGAGCCGGCGGTGCGTCACGAGCGTGCCCATGCTGCCTTAGCTTCAGTGGGCTTAGCCGAACGCGGCGGGCACAAGCCAACCGAACTTTCAGGCGGGCAGCAACAGCGCGTAGCCATTGCCCGCGCTCTGGTCAACGACCCGGTTTTGATATTAGCTGATGAGCCAACCGGCGCTTTAGCTTCGCGTCAGGGCGAAGAGATCATGGCCATTTTTCAGGGGCTTAATGCAGAGGGCAAGACCATCGTGATGGTGACACATGAACCAGACATTGCCCAACACGCCACGCGCATTGTGCGCTTCCGTGATGGACGGCTAACCGGCGACGAAGCAGTGCAAAACCAACTTAAAGCGCAAGACATTTTGGATGCCATGCCGCCCGAAGAAGACGACTAAAACCAATTTCAATAAGGAAGACAGGAAAGAAGGAAAAAGGTAATTAAAGAGGGAAAAAGCTGAATGGCTCTGGAACACGAGGAATTGACTGGTGCAATTCTCGCGGCGGCAGTCTCGGTTCATCGCGCTCTGGGGCCAGGGTTCATCGAAGCGATTTACGAGAAGGCACTCGTCATCGAATTGCGTCGAAGAGGCTTAAAAGTGTTGCAACAGGTCGAAATTGAAGTGTCATACGAAGGAATTGTAGTTGGCACGCATCGCCTCGATTTAATTATCGAAGATACCATAATTCTCGAACTGAAAGC
>DASWNL010000499.1:0-4088 GCA_036399215.1 Abditibacteriaceae bacterium | reverse complement strand
AATGTTGGGAACGGTTTCATGCCCCTCTTCTAATGCCTGTTGCACTATATCTAAGACCCTATAGCCGTATCAATCAAATCCAACGCTTCTTCTAACAATTCGCTATCTGATGTGGCTTTTTGAGGCTTGTTTTCGTTGCTTTGGCAGGCTTATCTTTCGCTACTCTTGGAGTGGCTTTGGGGTTTCTTGGTTAAGGCTTGCCACTGGTTCGCCTGTGTCAGTGAGTAGAACGTCTGAAACAAAGTGAGATGCTGTTTTCCGCATTTTTCCCTCCGAGCGGATAGCCTCGGAAAGCATCTAACAGCGAAAAAAGCCTTATGAGATAAGGGAAGATTTAAAGTTTCAAGCCATCTGCCGGACTCGAACCGGCGACCTGCTCATTACGAGTGAGCTGCTCTACCAACTGAGCTAAGATGGCGCCTGATGTTAACAATTTAATCTCGTCAAACTGCCTGACACATTATGGCGAATTGCCCCTGTGTCGTCAAGCGAAATAACGCTCTCTTCAGGCCGCTAAAGGCTGCGCCATGCGCTGGATTCTTTTCACAAAATCTTCATCATACGGCCCCAGTTCCAGCATCTCCACGTCCACGCTGATGGCCGGCTCCTGATGGTTGCGTGCATAAGCGTAGCGCAGCAGTGTGCGATAAGAAGAGTTTTCCGGCTTAAGTTCTACGGCGCGCTCGAAATGCGGCACGGCTTCCTGGGTGCGCTCCAAGCGTAAAAACGCCGCTCCCAGGCGCAACCTGTAATAATCATCGCGCGGTGCCTGATGGACAGCGCTTTCCAGATTCTTTATAGCATCATCATGGCGGCGCATTAACAAATAAACGTCGGCCAATTGAAAATGGTAAAAGGCATCGCCGGGCGATAATTCCAGAGCGATTTCCAACTGCGCGGCAGCTTTATCATAAAGGCCCATGGTTGCTAAAGTCACAGCCAGTTTCCAGCGATAAAAGGGCTTTTTCGGCTGCGAACGCACGGCTCGCTCATAAGAGCGCACAGCGGCGGCGCTGCGTGCAAAAGTGCAGCAAATGTCGCCCATGCCGATGTGCGCTTCGGTCAAGTCACCTAACTCGGCGCCGTTTTCTTCCTGGGCGCGCAAGGCACGCTGGTATAAATCGAAGGCCTTTTGCGGCAGGTCAACAGCGGCATAGCCATCGGCCAACTTCATCAGGCGCTGCGGTGTGGCGTTGAGTTGTGCGGCTTTTTTATATTCGCCTAAAGCGCCAACGAAGTCTCCATCTTCGCCACGCATGTCGCCGACTGTCGCATGATAATCGCTTTCCAGTTCGGCGGAAGTTTTTTCGTTCTGCGGTTCCATCTCTGTCCTATCCATTAAAACAATTTACGGTGTAAGGTCGGTTGTCATGTCTGTCGGGTGCCCTCTGGGCAGGATTGAGGCATCTTTGCGTAGGATAGAAAGAAGATTTCTCCGCTGCGTTCGCAAGCTGCCTGCCCAGAGGGCACCCGCGGTCGAAATGACATAATTTATGCTTGGTTTTTACGCCTCTAAAATGATCGTTACCGGCCCGTCATTTTCTACCAAAACCTTCATGTTGGCGGCGAAAACTCCCGTTTCCACCGGCACATTCTGATTACGAAGCAGTGTAACAAAGGCCTCATACAATCGGTTCGCTTCGTCGGGCGCAGCGGCTTCCATAAAGTTAGGCCGCGTGCCCTTTCGGGCATCGCCATAGAGCGTGAAGTTGGAAATGACTAATGCACTTCCGCCAGTATCCAACAGCGAGCGATTGAATTTACCCTCGTCGTCATTGAAAATTCTTAAACTCGCAATCTTGCGTGTTAGTTTCTCGGCTGCACTTTCATCATCAGCTTTAGCCACGCCCAAAAAAACGGCAAGACCGGGGCCAATTTGGCCCACAATCTTGCCTTCGACTTCAACTTGCGCTCGATGGCAGCGCTGAATGACAGCTTTCATTTAAAGTGTTAAACGCGATGAACGGCGACGGCGCCGGGCACAGATGATAAGGAATTCATCAAATCAACCAATTTTTGCGAATCGGAAATCGTAACCGCAATATTTAAACGAGCGCGGCTGTTTTTCAAGGGATAAGTGTTGATGCCGCAGATATTGATGCCGCGCGCGGCGATAATGCCTGTCACATCATGCAGCAGGCCGGGGCGATCTAAACATTCCATGCCGATAAGGGCTGAAAAGGGTTTTTCACTTTGTCCGATCCAACGCACCGTCATTAAACGGCCCGGCTCTTTTTCTTCGTATTGCTTGAGGTTGGCGCAGTCGGCGCGATGCACGGTTACACCGCGCCCGCGTGTGACATAGCCGCGCACTTCATCGCCGGCAATGGGCGAACAACAGCGCGCTAAAGAATAAAGCAAATCTTTGTGTTCGCCTGCCGAGCCGTGCCCACTGGTTTCGCCGGTTGCAGGAATCGAAAACTCCAGTGTGCCGGATAAATCCGGCATTTCGGTCAGCAGATTAACCTTGCGCTCCATCAAGCGCCGCGCCGAGCCGGTTAAATTATCATCCTGTGCTCCAATTAAACGTGTGCGCGCTGCTGGCTTTACTTCTTTGCTTTCGGCGCGCACTTTATTGATGATGTTTTCCGCCGATTGATCGCCATAGCCAACGGCAGCTACCAAATCCTCGGCGCTTTTGTAGTTCATCTGGCGCGCAATGGATTTAACCGCTTCGTTTTCTGCGGGAGCGCCTAATTTAATTCGTTCGGACTGGGCGGCTTTTTCCAGGCGAGCCACGCCTTCGCGGAAATTCTCATCGAAGTTTTGGCGCTTGAGATGGCTGCGAATGCGATTCTTGGCGTGCGGCGTGACGACCCAATCGAGCCAGTCGCGTTTAGGGCCGGTGCTGCTGCGGCTGGTGGTAATTTCGCAGATGTCGCCGCTGTGCAATTTGTAAGAAAGCGGCACGATGCGCCCATTAACGCGCGCCCCCGTGCAATAATGACCAACCTGCGAGTGAATGCGATAAGCGAAATCTACCGGCGAGGAATCTTGGGGCAAATAAATGGCATCGCCTTTGGGTGTGAAAGCGAAAATCTGCTCGTTGGAAACGTCCAGGCGCAGCGAATCTAAAAACTCGCGCGCATTGCCGGTTGTATCGGAATCAATCTCCAAAACCAAACGCAGCCAGCGCAGTTTATCGCCCCAATCTTGCTCTGGCTTATCACCTTGCTTATAGCGCCAGTGTGCGGCGATGCCAAACTCGGCATCACGGTGCATTTCTTTGGTGCGAATCTGCACTTCAATCACGTCGCCGCCGCCGACTAAAACTTTGGTGTGCAACGACTGGTAACCGTTGGGTTTGGGCATTCCAATGTAATCGAAAAACATTTCCGGCACTTGCTTCCACAGCATATGCACAATGCCCAGAGCGTGATAACAATCAGAAATCGAGTGACAAATGATACGCAGCGCGATCAAGTCGTGAATGGCATCAAACTTCACCCCCTGCTTGATCATCTTCTGGTAAATCGAATAAAAGTGCTTTGGGCGTCCGGTTACTTCAGCTTCGATACCTTGCTCGCGCAGTTGCTCTTGCAAAACCTGAATACTATCCGTTACTAAAGCGCTACGCTCGGCGCGCGTGCGATTGACTTTTTCGTAAATCTGGCGATATTCACTGGCATGGGTGTATTTAAAAGCGCGATCTTCCAATTCCCACTTGATGCGCCAGATGCCCAGGCGGTGGGCAATCGGCGCAAAGATATGCAAGGTTTCCTGCGCAATCTCGGTGCGGCGCGGCTCCTGAATGCCTTCTAAGGTGCGCATATTATGCAAACGGTCGGCGAGCTTAACGATAATAACGCGCACATCGCCCGCCATTGCTAAAAACAGCTTACGCAAATTTTCGGCTTGCTTTTCCTGCTTGTCGGTAAAGTCAATGCGACGCAGTTTGGTAACGCCTTCTACCACTTGCGCTACTTCGGCACCAAAGCGCATCACGATTTCTTCGTAAGGCACATGGCAATCTTCCGGCACATCATGCAACAATCCGGCGGCGATGGTCGGGTCATCCATACCCAGTTCAGCCAAAATGCCGGCGACGGCAATGGGGTGTTCGATGTAAGGCTCGCCGGTTTTGCGAG
>DASWNL010000498.1:0-3086 GCA_036399215.1 Abditibacteriaceae bacterium | reverse complement strand
CGGCCAGGTTCAAAACCTGTGTGGCGTAATACTGCGCCGTATCGGCAATCGCCACGCGGAACGATTGCGAAACGTCCAGCACTACGCCGTCAATATCGAGAATTAAAGCGTCAAGCTGTCCCAATGTTTTGAGCAGCTCTTGTTTGATGTAAAGTTCGGACATGAGAAAGCGGTTAATATTTAGCCGTTAGTTGTGAGCCTGATTTCAGTAGCTAAAAGCTAATTGCTCACCGCTAAAAGCTAAAATCAGTATAGCCTCAACTACCACAGTATCAATTCGGGCGTTAGTTGGCTTCCATCTACGCGCAAAAGGCCAAGGCCAAATTGCGGTGCATAGCGGCGGTCTGTCGGCGAGCCGGGATTGAACAGCAAAATTTTGCGCTCACCGATTTCGTGCCAATGGATAATAGGCCGGTGCGAGTGGCCGAAGATGACGCAATCCACAGTCGGCGCACCGCTTTCATCCAAAAAATACGACAGCGCATTACCCGATGTTTCGCGATTGCCGGCAATTTCCAATGGTTTGCTGCGGCCTTTGGATAAATGGCCATGCACCAAACCGATTTTGCACTCTTCAATGCTTAAAAAGCGCGTGGCCGACCATTTATCCAATATGTCCCAACCGTCATTGTTGCCATGCACACCAAAAGTCGGCGCCAATGTTTCCAGGTCGGTAATTACGCTTTCGTCCGTCACGTCGCCGCCGTGCAGAATAAAATCTACACCTTCAAAGCTGTCAAACACTTTTTGCGGCAACTGCCTTTTGCCGCCCGCGCGAATATGCGTATCCGAAATAATGCCGATGGTTTTCATGATTTTTGATTTTTCGCAATCGCTTCTGCGACGCGCACTCCGTCTATCGCAGCCGAAACAATGCCACCTGCATAACCGGCGCCTTCACCGCAGGGATACAGGCCACGGATTTCCAGATGTTGCAAAGTCTCGGAGTCGCGCGGCAACCGCACCGGCGAACTGGTGCGCGTTTCGACACCCACGATTACAGCCTCTTCGCTGACATAACCTGGCTTTGTCTTTTCAAAATCGCGCAGCCCGCTTTGCAGGCGCCGGGCGAGAGAGGACGGCAGCAATTCGTGCAATGGTGCCGCTTTCAAGCCGGGGCGATAAGAACAATCGGGCAGGCTACTGGAAGTGCGAGAAGCCAGGAAATCCGTCACGCGCTGGCCGGGCGCACGCTGCGCGCCGCCACCCGCTTCACAGGCCATGATTTCCAGCGATTTTTGATAGCGGACGCCTGCCAATACATCATCGCCAAACGATGCTGTATCTTGCACTTCAATACCAACAACCAGGCCGGAATTGGCAAAAGGTGAATCGCGGCGCGAGAGACTCATGCCGTTGACGACAACTTCATCATTATCTGTGGCCGCCGGCACAATCCAACCGCCGGGACACATGCAAAACGAAAAAACACCGCGTTCCTGCACCGTCGAAGCCAGCCGATAGGAAGCTGCCGGCAAGCGCCCATCGCGCACCTTTTGGCGATATTGCATAAGGTCAATCAGCGGCTGTGGATGCTCAATGCGCACGCCCATGGCAAACGATTTGGCTTCCAAACGGATGGCGCGGGCGTGGCAAATATCGAAAATATCCCGCGCCGAGTGGCCCGTGGCTAAAATGACGGCTTCTCCATGCACCTCGGCACCATCGGCTGTTACGGCGCCGACTATGCGTTTTTTATCTCCGTTTTCTTCGATGAGAAAATCCACCACGCGCGTTTGAAAATGAATCTCGCCACCTGCTTCGAGGATGCTTTGGCGCATCGCCTGCACGACTTTGGGCAACTTATTCGAGCCTATATGCGGATGCGCATCCACCAGGATTTCAGGCGGCGCGCCATGCGCTACCAGAGTTTGGAGAATGCCTTCAACATTGCCGCGCTTAGTGGCACGCGTGTAAAGTTTGCCGTCCGAATAAGTGCCGGCGCCGCCTTCGCCAAAACAGTAATTGCTTTCCGCGTTGACCACGCCCTGCCTGTTAATCGCTGCCAGATCGCGCCGCCGCGCCTGCACATCTTTACCGCGCTCTAAAATGATTGGTTTGATGCCCAGTTCAATCAAGCGCAGCGCGGCGAACATCCCCGCCGGGCCGCAGCCCACAATCACAACGGTGCGCGGGCCGCTCACACGGTGGTAAAGCGGCTGCGGCATCTCTTCATCGGGCGCTGGTTCATTGATATAAACCTCGACTTGCAGGCGCACCTTGATATTTTTGCCACGCGCATCTAATGAGCGCTTGCGCACCCGCACTGCGACAATTTCTGTCACCGGCACGCCAAATTGCCCTGCCGCCATTTGGCGATGAAGCGCCTTGTCATCGGCTTTATCGAGGTCAAGAACCAATTCAATGGTGTTCATTATTCAATTAACAAGTTCGGGAGGACAAAAGCCGTGATGTAATGGTTTCCAAACCGGTAAGAACACCTTTATTCGTCACATCGCCGCCATGCAAAATGGAATCTACGTTTTCAAATATGTCAAACACCCTATGCGACAACTACCTCTTACCGCCTGCCCGGATATGCATGTCCGAGATGATGCCAATAGTTTTCATAGCGCCTGAGAGATGTAGAAGATGATTACTTCACTTCGATTCATGCATAAGTTTCATTTCAAAAATAATCTTCTCCGACAAACCAACTGCAAAAACCAAACAACCGATAAAACGAAGATTTATCGCAATATTTTGCGCTTGTTCCATTTTTGCGTTGAGTGGGTAAGAAGGAGACGAATTTATTGTTGTGATCCATAAAATGCCAAGTGACTCGGCAAGCAATATCAAAGCTACACCTGCGACCATGTAAAGCCACATTTTGGTTGCATGGTTATACGTTTCTTGGCTGATAGCCATAGCTCTCTCTAAGTTCATGTGATCTCAACTTTCACGGAAACAAAGCCGCATTTTGCAAGCCTTCGCGCTCGTCGAAGCCGCACATGATGTTCATGTTTTGCAGAGCCTGGCCCGCCGCGCCTTTGATTAAGTTGTCTTCGGCAGAAATCAAGATGGCGCGGCCCGTGCGCGTGTCCACCTGCACGCCGATGTCACAAAAGTTGCTGCCAACGGTGTGT
>DASWNL010000497.1:0-16038 GCA_036399215.1 Abditibacteriaceae bacterium | reverse complement strand
GGCGAATTGCTGGCGATGTTGCCGCCGTTGAGAGCAGTTGTCCCTGCGATTTGCGTAAAAGACGGCCCTAAATCCAGCGTGCCAAACTCAGCCACAATCGTTCCTGTGTTTTCCAGAGGCGCCGTGATGGTAGATATGGCTGCGCCCGCCGATTTCACCAGTTTTCCGCGATTTTTAAACCTGGGCTTATCCACACCCGACCACGTAATAGCACCATCGGTTTTGATTTCAAAAGTGCCCCCTATATCATTCTCAAACTCAGCGCCCAAAACGAGATTGCCACCATTGAGGTGGCAGTTCCCACGGTTCTTAATACGCTTTTTGGCCTTGGTATTTCTATTTACGGCTGAAGTAGGTAGGACACTATCAAAATCTACAATGCAACCTGAGGGAAAAGTCAAAAGACCGGCGCCATCCAGAGTGGCATCTTTAGCTTTGAAGATCTGGCTTACCGTTATATTTCCCGTGCCCTGTATGGTGCTATTGGCCTCCATCATCAGTTTGGCAACATTTACATCACCGGAAATAGTTACAATAGCATTTTCCCCGATGGTGGCGTGATCTGTGACACCTGGAACCCCTGTGGGAGTCCAGTTGGTGGCGGTATGCCAGCCCGTAGGATTGGTGGAGGAGCCACCAACCCACTGGTAGTCCACCGCGTGAGCTAATGACCCCAAAATTACAAGCCAACCAAAAAGACAAACCCAGGATATTGCTTTTGCAAACGACACAGATTACTCCTTAATCAGCTACGTTAAATGTTGCTCAATTATACGTGATGAATTCTGAACCATCTAAGGCTTTGAATTCCATTAAAACGGCATTAATGCGGCATTTACCCTGTAGAGTGTGGATTTATATCTGCATTTGCAGGGCGTTTCAGCTATTACATCAATTTTGCCAGGCACGGTTTTAATCCAGCGGCAGTCCAGCGTAAAAGACTGGAAACACTGATTTTTGACAGGTGCTTATAATGTAACCAGTTCAGCCAATGGTTTTAAATCCTGTGGCTTACGTTTCTGTATCGGTTGAGGTAAAGAGCCAGCGGGCCTTGCGGCTTTTCTCCGCCGGCCTGTCTCTTGATGACAAAACTCATACAAATGCCAGGGCCGGGCAAAGCCACAGAAGCCATCTCTTTCAGCATCAAATTGATGGTAGGTATCGCCGTAGTGAGTTAAATGCATCTTCCGCTTTAACCTGTCCGGCAAAGTTTTGAGTTCGTCGTAAGTAGCATGCACGGCACCGGGGCCAGAAAGCTGGCAATCATGAAAGATAGCCTCGACCTGGCTCATCGGATAACCGGATAGTTCCAAATCTGAGAAAAGAGTGAGATCAAAGCGTGTATCGGCAGTAAAAAGCACGCGCCCATCAATAAGCAAACCAGTTGACCAAAAAGCTTGATTCCAATCGTTAGTATCGGCGGGGATGTGTTTGGTGCGAAAGATCAGTAGGTTCAACGTGCCCAGAGTAATTTCATACATCTCACGCGGCTGCGTTTTAACGCATTGCGGACGAATGGGCATCATAAGCTCGGAAAATTTCAATGAGCCAGGCTCGTTATAAGCACACCCGCCACTCAGAGAATCGCGCCACAGTAAATCCTCATAATTCTCCGTAATTACGATTTTGGGCTTCACTTTTTTGGCATAGCGAGAAAGAAGCAACAGTTCTTCAACGCCACCAATATGATCAGCGTGGGAATGAGTTATGTGATAGTAATCGAAATCGGTGACGGCAATATCATGTTGCGAAAGTGCCAGCGGAATTGTGGCACCTATATCAACTAACAAGGTTATGCCGTCTTTGGCTACGATAAGAGAAGTTTGAGCGTTCTTCTTGGCAAAAGCTGAACCTACTCCGGCAAAGGCAAGCACCAAATTCTCCTGGCTGGCATTTCTGATTTTATTCAGCATAATCAAAATTTCATCCCAAACAAGGCTGGGAGTGATCCCACCCATTGCCTAAAATCTCTAATCCCACTCGCACTCCCCTTGCAGCAGAACTGCCATTGCCAAATGGCTGGCATACAGGATGGTTGGCCAAACCGCCAATCTTGTGTCATTTTGACAGCTAAATCATGCCGGAACTCATATCTACATATGGCACATCGAATGGCTCAGCAAGAGCAGATCAAGACGGCCAGTCACAACTATCTCTTCATTATGGAAGTGCAGCGCTTCGTAAAGGATTGGTTTGCGAAAACGGAGTGAGCGTCGCGTTTTTGGCAGGCAACCAGGAGGAGTAGCGGGTAGAGTTTTGACCTGCCGTGCCAAAATCCCGTAGTCGAATTGTCTGCCCGGAGGCATCGGTCACATCAAGAGCAACCAGAGCGTGACCCATTTCAACAGGAGCAGGCACCAGTCTGGCGGTGAGCGTTTTTAAGTCGAGTGGCGCGAAGTCATCAAAGCCCGGACGCTCGGCGCCTGGTGGCCCGAAGCCGATAACATTGCTCCATGTATCGCGTGAGGCACCCGTTTTTTCACCTGACACTTCGATGCGAATTGTATGTCTGCCGGGAGTCAAACCCTTGTATTCCCATGAAAACGGCTGTGTGCGCACCGGCCCGTATTGATCAACAACTGCGACCTGTTTGCCATCAATCAGCACTCGTGAAAGGCCGGCATCATCGTAAAAGTGCCCGAACCATTTGATGCCTTCGCCCTCAAAGTCGTATTCAAAGGCGGTGCCTTTTGTGCGCGAGGCGAAGACTTCTCCAAAGTTTTGCCACTCGCCCGGTCTTTGTCGGGGCGATGTTGCAGGATGCTCGTAGGCCAGCAAGAGCGGGCCGCGATACAACGACACTTTGCCGACACTCTCCCTTTCTCCTGTCCAGACACGCAATCGCATATCTAAATCAACTGTCACCTTGTCGCCACGCTTCCAGTCGCGATTAAGAACACAGTAGCTTCCGGCCTGAGCAGGAATCTTCCATCCGTTGACGGCAACTGTTGTCTGCTCTGACCAATAGGGAATGCGGAGTTTGAGGGCAAACTTCGCGGCGCGTTTGGGATCAACGTGCAAAACGATGCGACCACCGCGCGGATAGGTGGTTTCTTGCTTAATTGTGATATTGTTACCGCCAATGGCAGCAGAAAGTGTCGAAGGCCCATACCAATTCAGCACCAGCACAGCGGGCATTTTCGCGCGACCGGATTCCACCATCAAGCCCCAATCGCTAATCATGCCGAAGCCGCGCGCCGCATTTACGCTACAGCAATTTAACTGTTCTGCGCCGGGACGAATTTGAAAACTGATGTCCTGCGTGCTGGGAATGCGACGGCCATCCATCGGAGTATTGTAAGTGCTCCATTTCCCATCGGGCGCGTGCAATCCCACAACAGAGTTCAGCGTTGAAAGCTCCATCTCATCGGCAATAATCGAGTTGCCGGTGTTGCGTAGCATCTCGACACTCATGGCTATCCAGGCGATAGTGCAACAGGTTTCAATTGGCGCACGGTGATAGGGGTTGCCTGTTGCCTGCTCACCGGAAGAAAAGCCGCCATTGTTATGCCGGTCAAGCTTTACAATGCTCCACCAAATATGTTCAAAGGCGCGGCGATACTCGTCTTTGCCGGTAATTCGGTAAAGTTCAGCCAGGCCCATGATGGCATGCAAACTTTCCCAGCGCGGTTTGGGCGTAGCGAAAAACTCTTGCCCGGCCAGTGCCGTGCGCAGATAATCGCCGGCTCCCGGCAGTTCAAATTCAGCGACAATCTGCTCCGCCAAATCGAGATAACGTTTGGTGCCGGTCTTTTTATAAAGCAAACTCAAACCGTGAATGACCGCTTGATTTTGATCCGGCGCTCCCATATCAGCAACGTGTTTTCCACCGCCTAAAAAGCGCGTGCACAACACATCACCGATTTTTTGTGCGCATCGCAACGCCTTGGCATCACTGGTCTGCTCATGCCAGAGCAGCAGGCCCAGCATGATGTGATAGTGGCCCCAGGCATCCCAGGTTGAATTGAATACTACATTAGGAGCCGTTGCGGCAAAGCGAAAGTTTTTCGATAAAGGGCCAAGGTAACCATCTTCGTCTTGTAAGGTCACAAGCCGGTCAACAAACTTCTGTGTTTTAGCCTGCAATGCCGCATCGTGCTTGATACGAAGCATTTGCGTGCAGGCTGTCAGATATTTCCCGGCAAATTCTCCTGACCACGGCAGCAAGTCGCGCGGCGGCTGTTTATCGCGGTCAGCGAACATATCAAGCATCGCCGGATTTTGATCGGCAGCAACCAACAGCCAATTGTTGATGACACCCTGAAGCTGATGATGAACCGGGCCAGATAAGGTGTAAGTTGAGTCGGCGCGCTCCAATTGAGGGGGAATCTGCATAGGAGTGAGGTCACGAGCGGGCGTAGCAGAGGCAACCAGCAAAACAAGCCCCATAACTACAGGACAGCAGAACTTTGGCAGGTAAGGTGGGTTGGTGTTCATTGCTGACAGCCTTAAAAGTTATTCAGTTGGCTCTTCGTTTTTGACTTCAAGGCCATTAATCTGTATGGAATGCATCTGTCTTACAGTTTATGCGCTCCGTTGGATGGTTCTAAGGCTTAACCGTTTGATTCAAAACTTTTCCAGGTAGTGAAGCTCTTTCGCCACGCGTGTATTCATCTTACTTACTACTTGCGCTCCTGTAACAAATTGGGTGCAGTAAGGTCAAAAATTTCCTTACCTGATGAATCACACTTTTAATACAACAGCGTTGTTAGCTCTTCTGGCAACGCCACTTTACGCGGCAGACAAAGCGGCGGGCCATCCTACCTTCAAACGCGATGTCGCGCCGTTTATGAACACCTACTGTCTGCGCTGCCACAACGATAAGCAGCAGAAAGGCAATTTTCGGCTTGACATTTTGCAGCCGGATTTCGCCAACCTTGAAACGGCCCAACGTTGGGCCGAGGTAATAGGGCGCATGAATTCGGGCGAGATGCCGCCACCCAAAGAGCCGCAGCCTACGGCGGATGAACTGGGCAAAGTCGTTGATTGGCTGGCAAACCGCATCAAAGAAGGCGAAGCGGCGCGCATGGCGAAGCGCGGCCCGGTAGCGCACTATCGCCTCAGCCGCGAAGAATACGCCAACACGGTTTACGACCTGCTGGGCGTTCATTACGATGTCACGCTGCCCGGCGCTTTCAACGAAGATCCGCGCTGGCATGGCTTCGAGCGTATTGGCTCGATGCTATCGCTGTCACCCTCGCACGTGGATAGGTATTTCAAAGCGGCAGAAACAATTTTAGAGCGCGCCTTTCCAGAGCAGCAGCCCAAAGCGGTGAAACGCCGCGCTGATGCCATCGAAATGCACCACAGGTCGGATCGCAAGCGCATCGAAGAGTTGGGCATCGCTGATAAAGTGCGCGTGGCGCTGTGGCCCGGCTACAATCTCTCCGCCTTTCGCGGCTATTTCTGGGGACAGGTTAAGGAGCCGGGAGTTTATCGGGCGCGCATTAAACTTAGTGGTTTAAAACCGCGCAATGGCCGCCCACCGCATCTGTCTGTGTGGAACCCTTTGCTCAAGCGCACCATTTTCGATCAGGACGTGATCGCGCCGGAAGACAAACCCGTCATCATAGAGTTTGAAACCTTTCTCACCATGCCGGCTGAGTTGGATTTTCTCAACGAAGTGCCAAACAAATATCCCGAAGGCCACTGGCGCAACGTGCTGGTGAGTGGTGGTGGCATTTTCACTAGCACCAAAGACACACGGTTGCTCAACCCCACTGGCTATAAGTTGTTCGACGAAGACGGCACTGCGCTGCGGCCTCTGCTCCTTGTGGACTGGGTGGAATGGGAAGGGCCGCTGACCAGCGAAGCAGAATTGAAAAAGCGCGAGGGCTTTATGCCCGACAAAGAGGGCGACATAGCGCAGGCGCGCCAATCTTTGCAGCGCTTTGCCACTCGTGCGTGGCGCCGTCCTGCCACCGATGCCGAAATTGAGCGTTACATCAAAATTATCGAAAAAGAAGTGGCCGCCGGCGAGAAATTCCGCACCGCCTATTTAGCGGCGATGACGGGCATTCTCACCTCCAACAATTTCTATTACCTGGCCGAAGGGTCTCCCACAGAGCGCCGTGACCGCGTCAACGACTGGGAACTGGCTTCGCGTCTCTCCTATTTTCTCTGGGGTTCGCTGCCCGATGATGAACTGTTCCAGGCGGCGCAGGCTGGCACGCTGCACACGCCCGCAGTGTTGCGCGCTCAACTGGCGCGCATGATGGGTGACCCCAAAATCAAGCGCTTCACGGAGGCGTTCCCACGCCAGTGGCTGCAACTGCATAAAGTCGGAATGTTCACACCGGATGAAAAGCTTTATCCCGATTACGACAAGTGGTTGGAAAAAAGCATGGTGCTGGAAACCACCGCCTTTTTCAACGAGGTGTTTGCTCAAAACCTCTCTATTCGCGAGTTTCTCGCTTCCGACTGGACAATGGCGAACCCGCGTCTGGCCTCGCACTACAAATTGCCGCCTCTGACCGCCGCGATGATGCAGCGCATCGGGCTAAACCCCGAAGACCATCGCGGCGGCCTGCTAACGCAGGCATCCATTCTCTCTTTAACTTCCGACGGCACGCGCCACCGGCCCGTGCATCGCGGCGTGTGGGTTTCCGAGGCGATCTTTGGCAAAACGCCGCCCCCGCCGCCGCCCAACGTTGAGCCTATCGAACCAACGCCGGCCACTGCGCCCAAAGCCACAGTGCGTATGCAGCTTGAAGCGCACACCACTAACTCCAACTGCTCTTCATGCCACAAGAACATTGATCCTCTGGGCTTTGCCTTCGATAACTACGACGCCGTAGGCCGCTGGCGCACCGAAGAAGTCGTAGCCACCGGCCAGGGCGCGAATCCACCGATCAACGCGGGGGGCAAATTGCCCGATGGCCGCGCCTACAACGGCCCCGACGAGTTCAAACAATTGTTGCTGGCCGACCTTGACCGCTTTGCCCCGGCCTTCGTGAACAACCTTTCTACTTTCGCGCTTCGCCGTGCCATGACTGTAGACGACGAAGCCCAAATCAACGCTATCGCTCAGGCCAGCAAAAAAGATGGCTACAAGATGAAAAGCCTCATCGAGAATCTCGTTTTGTCGGAGTTGTTTCAAAAGAGGTAAAAGAGTTTGTGTCCGAATAAAGTTGTGAACCGATCTTTCTACTTAAAAGGAACCCTCCCCTAACCCCTCCCGTTGGAGGGGCACTTCCACATCTAAAACCAAAAATGAATGTGGGTAACGCGCATTCCCCTCCAACGGGAGGGGTTAGGGGAGGGTTCCGGCAGGTCAGGGCTTAGAATTCGCACAGGAAATTACTATGAATATCCAGCGCCAGAACTGGCACCTCAGCCGTCGTCATTTTTTGCGCGGAGCGGGCGTTACGCTCGCACTGCCCCTGCTCGATTGCATGAGTCCGCTTCAGGCCGCTGCTCAGGGTGGCGCGGCCAAGGCCGTCAAAGCGCGGCGCAGCGTGTTCATTTATCTGCCCAATGGCGTGAACACGGTAGAGTATCAAATCACGCAGGCAGGCGCCGATTATAAGCTGACCAAGCCGCTACTGTCGCTGGAAAAGCACCGCGCCCACATCACGCCGATTAGCGGGCTGCATCATCCTCACGGGCTGGGACATCACCACAACTGCCGCAGCATCTGGCTCACCGGCGGCAAAATCGGCCAGTCGGAGCGCAATACCATTTCGGTAGATCAATTGATGGCACAGGTAACGGCGCCGCAGACGCGCTTTTCGTCGCTCGAACTGAGCAATGAGGGCAGCAGCCTGGCCTGGAGCGCGGATGGCATTCAGTTACCGGCACACTCGAATCCCGGTGTGGCGTTTCGTGAACTGTTTGAAGACCCTAAAGGCGGCATCGCCAGTCAGCGGCGCGATTTGCAGAGGCGTGGCAGCATTCTGGACACGATTTTAGACGAAGCGCGCGCTCTCAACGGCACTGTGGGCCGTGAAGATCGCGGGCGATTGGATCAATATCTTACCGCCGTGCGCGAAGTCGAAATTCGCACGCAGCGCTCCGATAAATGGCTGGACACGCCGCGCCCCAAAGTCGAAGCGGCTATGCAGTCGCGCCTCAACCGCGACGTTTCGCTGCAAATGCTCGGCGAATACCTGCGCACCATGTATGACCTCATCGTGCTGGCGTTCCAGACCGATATGACGCGCGTGATTACTTTCAATACCGGCGAAGAAGGCAAAGGGCCGGCGGTGCCCGAAATCGGCGTCAAGCAAGATCGCCACGCGCTTTCGCACCACAACGGCAATGAAGAACAACTGCGGCAACTCACCGAAAGCGACGCTTTCAACTTCGCGCAATTCAGCTACTTCCTCGACCGCCTGAGCGAGACTCCCGATGGCGACGGCACATTGCTCGACACCACAATGGCGCTTTACGGCAGCGGCATGGCCTATGGACACAGCCACGGCAACGCTAACCTGCCAATCATCCTCGCCGGAGGCAGCAAACTGGGGATTAAACACGGCAGGCACGTGGATTTCAACGCCACCAAAGAGTTTCAGGGCTACGACAAACACGCCAACGTTTACTTCCGTCCGATCAACGAAAAAGCGCACCTTAGCAACCTGTTGCTGACTATGGCGCAGAAGATGGAAGTCAACACCGAAAAATTCGGCGACAGCGTGAGTGAGGTTTCCGAGGTGCGGGCGTGACCTTGAGAAAACCACAGATGAACGCGGATGGACGCGGATGGTTTTTTCGATTTGCTTTTGTGGAGCTTACGCCACGCTTCTTTCTCTGTGCTGCTTTGTGTTTCTGCGGGGTCTTCAATTGGGCGCTACCCTCACAGGCGCAACCAGATTTCGTTCCCAAAGAGAGTGAGTTCCCTCCAGCCGGCGCCAAAGGCGAATATATCGCGGGCGAGTTGGTGCAAATTGATCACGTCAATCGCCGGGGCGCCATAAGGCTCTTAGGCGATGGGGTGGACGATAAATATCACGCTGCTCCTTCGCATCGTTTCGCACTGCTGCCTTATGGCACCATTCGTTATCACGGCGCCCCGGCGGAACTGCGTGATGTTCCCATCGGCACCGTTTTACACGGTTATTTTTTTCTGCCACCCGAAGGCGATAAAACAATCGCGCTGCCGACAAGAGGCGCGCAATATGTTCCCAAACACACCCATGCACTCTCGCTCGAAGACGATAGCAGCTTTTACCAGCGTCAGGGACAAAGCTGGAAAATCAGCGCCGTAGACCTAAAAACCGGCAAAATCAAAGTTACCTCCAGCGGCACCCCGGCGCCCGATGGTCTTAAGGGTGAGAAGACTTTCGACGTGGACGCATCCTCGCGCATCTGGAAAGGCCGCCAACTCGGCACATTGGCTGATCTTGCGGCGGGGCAAGATGCGCAGATAAATCTGTCGTGGGCAGCGAATTGGAACTATGGCGGGTTTCATTGCAGTGACATCTGGTTGGATAAAGAAAGCCTCGACCTCGCCGCCGAGCAACAACGCCAGATTCATCTGCGTTATCAGCGCGTGCGCGGGTTGGCCGCTTTAGTAGACAAAGTTGAACACGGCGAAGCGGGAGCAGGCACCATCACCGCCACCTTTATGGGTGGTATGGACGCGCGGCTCTATGAAGAATTTAAAGTTCGCGATGGCGTGCGAGCAGCCGCCGCTGAACCGACGTTGCGCACCTGGTGGCAAGAGCATGACAACAGAAGCGGCCCGATTTTAGAAATTAAAAAGAGCGAAAACCCGCCTCCTGGCAGCAGCGGCATTCAAATCCGCTTCTCCCTTGATGACCTGCTCGAAGGCTTTCGCCCCGGACGTATTATCCGTCTCTGCGCCCACAACTGGCCGCGCATCAAACTGCCCCCGGAAGAGCGCGTGAAAGATGTAAACGACCGATAGATAAGTTGCAAAATAGGCTTATTCAAACCATTGCCTGCATTAGAGGTTTAAGTCCAGTAGAGGGGATACTTTTGAACTCCATAGCTCACAACTATCGCATCCTGGATAATAGCTTTCTGCTGCTTTTTACACGAACACCTACAATTTCTTCTGTTAAGACTCGGAACTCACAACGCGGTAGTTCAGTAGAGGCTGGATGAGCCTGCGCTTAAAAGCGCACCACCTCGCCACTCTCGCGGCTACGGATCGCCGCCTCACTCATACGGGAAGACCACAGGCCATCGTTGGCGCTGGCGTTGCGCGGCGCCTTTCCCAGCGCAATGCACTCGGCAAAATGGTCGAGTGCCGGAAGCCAACCTTTATCCACCATGTAATTCCAACTGGGCGCGCACCGGGCAAAAAACTCTTTTAACTCGGCGCCGTCTGGCGCTGAAGATAAGTCGGCATCGTTTAATCGTTCGCGCTGTTCCCACCCCATGCGGCGCAACTGTGCCATCGCTTCGGCGCCCCCTTTTTCGAGCAGATATTTCGTGGAAAATTCACGGTCGGGATGTGTATGGCCGGGGAAACGATAAATCCAATCTGAGTTTTTGTAACCATAGGCGCGCACCTCGACAAACTCTTCCACAATCACTGTGCCCAGGAGAGAAACGATTTCAATGCGCTCTTTGGGTAAATCCATGGTGCAGTAGCCAGAACTCATGATGGTTGCCACACAGCCCGATTGAAATTGCAGCGTATAAGCTTCGTCATCATCACGCGACTTCAGGCAATAAACCGAAACCGGATCGGAGTTGGTGAACCAGCGCAGAATATCAAAGACATGACACACTTCGTGAATCACGCGCACGCCCGGCGGGTAATCTTTGCCCCAGCGCCAGTATTCATCGCTGATACGATAGTGAATGTTGAAGGCACCGCCATCGCTTTGAACAATCTCTTTGGCTTTGCAATAGGCAGGCGCGAAGCGCCGGTTAAAACCGACAGCGACATGCTTGCCACTTTTCTCCTGAGCTTTTGCAACTTGCGCCGCTTCTGTTGGCGTAGTCGCTAATGGCTTTTCGACATAAACGTGCTTGCCGGCACCTAATGCTTCGATGGTGAGCAGCGCCTGCATATCTTCGCGTGTCGCCACGATAACGGCATTGATCTCAGGGTCAGCCAATAAGGCTTTATAATCCTCAACGGCGTGGGGAACCTTATATTTTTCCTGCATCTCGTGCAGGACATCAGCGCGCACATCGCACAGGGTTTTAAGCCGTGCGTGAGGCGCCCGCATGATATTCGGCAAATGCTGTGACTGAGCAATGCCACCGGCACCGATGATTCCAAAAACCGCCTGTTGCATAATGTAATCTCTTGAAACACGAAACTCTTTACAGACACTCACGATGGCGCGGGTCGTGGTGGTGCGCCAGAGACCGAGCCATGTAGTCGTCCAGCAACTCAATTTCAAACTCTTGCACCATTTGGTCAGCGGTCAATTCGTCCGCTTCGCTGGTAATCAGAAACGAGGCCAGCAGGCCTGGATCGCTGATGGTGACTTGCGGCCCATATTTGGCTTTCATCGCTTTTAACTTGCTCCAGTTGCCATCAAAGTGCGCGACGCGGCAATCCAGATTGAGCGTCGCTGTGGCGAAATTGAAATAGTTGGTGCTGGTCGCCAGAATTTGTCCCAGAGGTGAAAGAATCGCGCTGGGTAAACCGCAGCAGGCACCCACAAAGTGCGCCCGGCAAGAGTAGGCCCAGTAAGCCTGCATCAGGCCACCGTGATACATAGATGGGAAGAGAATCAGGTCCGGTTTAGCCGCTACATATTTCAAGCGCAGCTCATCGAAGTTCAGATCAAAGCAGATTGAACATACAATACGACCGAAATCGCACTGGATGATCGGTGCGTCCTGGCCGCAGAGAATCCCCGATTCAGTCGTTTCCTCAATCACTACATGATTCTTGTTGTAAGTTCCGATTACCTGGCCGCTGCGATCAATGATGAGAGTGGAGTTACGCCAGGTGCCGTCTTTGGCCTCACGCGCCGAGGAATAAGCGAGATAGCAATGCCTCTCCCTCGCCACCTCGCAGAAGAACTCTAAGATTTGTTCACCCCGCGCCCGGAAATACTGTCGGTTTCTATCTCGCGCCAAACCGCGATAGCGATCACACATTTCCGGCAACACAATGAGGTCGGGTTGGTCGGGCAAGACCTGATCGAGCTGCTGCCGCCAGAACTTAATCATATTGGCTATCAGCGTTTGATCGTTTGTATCCGGCGAAGCCGTGGGCGGCATGGCTCCAATAGTGCTGATTGTGACTCGATTGGCCATAGCGATTTTATCTCCTCTTTATTTTCTCAGCGTGATGAAAGCAATGCAGTGCGGCGGTAGCGTGCAGTTTAGTGTTGAAGCCTCCACTTTCACCGGAAAGTCGCTAACGAAATCCTCTTTCTTTTCCAACAGCGGCGGCGCGTTCGGGTCGTCGTGTGATAACTTGATGCCGCTCGCACTCTTCACATTGAAATTATTGACGCGCAAAGTGCAGGGCACACTTTGCGACCACGAGGCATTGGCGATAATCGCAGTCAAAGTCCTTTCATCGCGGCTCAGCATCACAATCGCTGGCGCGAGCGGGCCGGTAAGCGGAGGGCGCAGGCGGTCGGTGCTCGCAGTTGGCTGATAATATGGTGTGGTGCCTTGCATATCCAATACATGGTCGCCCAGATGCTCATTAAAAGTGCGATGCGTCCAGTAGAGCATAGTTTTCTTGTCGCTGTCGGGCGACAACACGCCGAGGCTGTTCCAGGCGCCCAGACCGGAGAACATCTCCCACGCGCTGGCGCCGCGCACAATATCCTCGCGCAGATAGTAAATCAGGCGCACAGCCCGGTGCATCGAGCCGACGATGTTACCATTTTGCCTGGTGCTAAGCACGCTGCCCCCCGCGTTGCTGTGCAGGCTCCATTCCGTGTCGTATTGATAAACCTCGCGCCCCGGATTATAGGCTTTTAGCAAGGCGTTAAAGCGGGACATCTGATCGAGAATGCGATAATTCTCGCCCGCCGTCACCATCTCGAAAGGATTCTTAATCGCGTCAATGAATGAATACCAGTGGCCGGCCACGAAATCGTAATGACCCGCCGCCTGTTTGATGATCTGATTGCCCCAACGCAAATCCATTGGCTGCAAGCCGACACCAATTTGCGCCCCCGGCTGCACTTTGCGAATTGCCGCTCCCACGCTTTTGACGTGCGCGATGTAATCTTCCGGTGTTGGAAAGGCAACGCCACGACCCGCATGGTGAATCCACGGCTCATTGGCCACTTCCCAGTGGCGAAACTTGTAGCCTTTGTTGACGCTATGCCGCACGCCACGCGCCCAGACTTCCGGGGCAATCCGTCGCTGTGCGCCCTGCTCTTCAAATTCGAGAACAGTGCCGTCCTGTGGCGTGCCGGTGCGCTCTAATGTATGAGCCGCTTTATCGAGTGTGTCTTCTAGTGAGAACGGCTCATCGCCTACTCCGTAGAAGCGCGTGTGAGGTAGGCGCATCGCGCGAATGCTGGTTTCCTGTTCCGGCGTAAGCTTGTATTGACCTTGCCCGTTATAGGGCAGGTTCATGTAACCCTTAACGCGATGCCATGAAACGGCACTCGCGGCGCGAACTGTAGGGCGCAGACGGCGTTTGGCATCCACTGTAATATTGAGCGCATCGCCTGGACTCAGGCGATGTTGCACTTTGTTGTATTCCACTGTGGCGGGATTGAGCAGCGTAATCTGAAAAAGAGACGGCTTTTCCTCGACCACCACATCATCAATCCATAACGTCCGTTCGAGTTCACTGGCGCCCTGCCCTACAGCGGAAAAGGCCAGCATTAAATGGCGCGTTGCATCGGCAAAGAAATCGAGGCTTTCGGTTAAAGGAAAGGTAAACTTCTGCCACTCGGTGCTAACCTGGATGTTACGATTGAGCGGCGATGAATAATCGGCAAACGGCTCGATGCTACTAAACCCCTGCACCTGAAACAGGGCCGTTCCGGCCTTGTCGGCTTTGGTCCAGAACGAGATTTGGTAAGTCACACCTTTTTTCGTGGTCAGCGCATTATCGCGCACCGAAGTGACGATATAACCCGTGGTATTGGCTGGATGATGGATGCGCAGCGAGGCCGCACCGCTGTGAAAAGTATTTTGATCACGGGTGTAGTTCTGCGGATTCTTCGACTGCTCCGCGCCCCACATCACCCAACCCGGCGGCGGGTTTTGCGTTGATTGGGTCTCGAAGTCGCCGAAGCGTAACAGATTATTCTCTGCGTTTGTATTTTGCGCGTTGGAGGAAGCGGCTAAAACGCATAAGGACAGCAGCAAAATCAGGATTCGCATAGTCGCCTTTATCTTGGGGAGTTATTGCTACTTTACAAAACACGCGATCCTTTATGTGCCGATAACTATACGATTGAACAAGAACCATGAATAGAAAACCCATCACTGCCGTCATCATCGGCGCCGGAAATCGGGCGCTCACCTATGCTTCGTATGCACTTGAACACCCGGAGGAATTAAAGATTGTGGGCGTCGCGGAACCCGTAGAATGGCGTCGCCAGAAAACGGCTGAGATATATGGCCTGTCGCCTGATAGCTGTTTTACGTCTGCCGCCGAGTTGGCCGGGCGCGGCAAAATAGCCGATGTTATCATTAACGGCACCATGGATCGCGAGCATGTCCCAACCTCGGTTCCGCTGCTACAAGCCGGATACGATTTGTTGCTCGAAAAGCCTTTTGCGATTAACGAGGATGAAGTCTGGCAACTCGCGTCCACAGCGCGCCAACACGGTAATAAAGTCGCGATTTGCCATGTGCTGCGCTACGCACCGTTCTATGTGGCCATCCGCCAATTACTGGCTCAGCAAGCGATTGGTGAAGTTCTCAACATCCAGACGACGGAGCATATTTCCTATCATCACATGGCTGTGGCGTTCATCCGTGGCAAGTGGAGTAACCGTGCACGTAGTGGTTCTTCCCTGCTCATTGCCAAGTGCTGCCATGACCTGGATTTGCTGGCCTGGATGAAGAGCGGTATCGCGCCGCGTGCCGTGAGCAGTTTTGGCAGCTTGATGTATTTTCGGCCAGAGCGGGCACCACAAGGCGCCGGCACACGTTGTCTGGTTGACTGCCCCATCGAGCCGCAATGCCTCTACTCCGCCAGAAAGCATTACATTGATCATCCGCAGCGCTGGAGATACTATGTGTGGCAGGAGTTAGAGCATATTGCAGAGCCGACACTTGAGCAGAAAATCGAATCACTTGAAAGCAGTAATCCTTATGGCCGTTGCGTCTGGAAATGTGACAACGATGTGGTAGATCATCAATCGGTTATCGTGGAATTTGAAGACGGCAGCACGGCCACACACAATATGATTGGTGGAGCCGCGCGACCATCACGCTCAATTCATATACTCGGCACACACGGCGAAATTCAAGGTGTTTTTGAAGACAGCAGATTCGTGGTTCGTCACATTGATCCCCGACCCGGACATGAATACTCCGAAGAAGTTGTTGACCTCAACGTGAGTGGTGACATGCACGGTGCATTCGGTGGTCACGGCGGCGGCGATATGCGTTTAGTCGAAGATTTTGTGCGCCTGGTGCGTGGTGAAGCGCCATCGCTTTCCACGACTACATTAGAGGACTCCATTAACGGCCATCTCATCGGTTTTTGCGCCGACCGTGCGATGGAAGAAAAGCGGGTCGTGGACGTGACATCATCGCTAAAATCCGTTTCGTGATAAAAGGAGCGAGTCATACCTCAACCGATTCTCATTGATACCGATGCCGGCGACGACATTGATGATGTGTTGTCGATTGCCTTCGCGCTCTTGCGTCCAGAGTTAGATGTAAAAGCGATTACCACTGTCACGCCACACAGTGCGCGCAGGGCCGCTTTAATCACCAGATTACTTGAAACTATTGGACGCCAAGATATTCCTGTGGCACCCGGTATGGAATTACCATTACGCCCGCTTTCATCAGAAGAGCGCACCGTTCTGATGAAAGCGGAAGTTGTGAATCATGCTGTCTTTGAAGCGCCGCCAGACCTACAAGCCTCAACGGATGCGGTATCACTCATCCTTCGCACTGTTGAAGAAAACGCAGGCGACATTGCCATTGTTACGATTGGGC
>DASWNL010000496.1:0-11057 GCA_036399215.1 Abditibacteriaceae bacterium | reverse complement strand
GTTTGGGCTGTTTGGGCCGAAACTCCTGTCAGAAACAAGGTTGTTACCGCGAATAGCAGTGCGCAAACCCTGCGCTTATAAAAGCGCGTTCCCATAAATTGACTCTTCATAACAATACTCCGTATTTATAACAAGATTGGTGTGTCTTGCCGTTACCGCTTGTCAGGTAAAACCAAAACCACCAGTAAAACCAAAACCACCGGCTGGTTGTGAACACAATTATATCCTAAAAGACGGTTGCCTGGGCACGGCACGCAAAGCCTAACCAGGCCTACTCCGACGGCGATTCCATTTCGTATTGCAGCGCGGCAGGTGCATCAACAATTACCGTAGAAACAGCGGCACGTTTGAGATTAGCCCGGTCATAGGCATTGGCGGTTAACATATAGAGACCATCAGGCAATAAAGCCCCGGTAGGCATTGATGTGCCGACTCCATTAGTGCGCGACCAACTGGAGCCGTTAATTATTGTAGTGAGATTGATTACATCCCCCACCCAACCCGACCCATTCCAGTAGGTAGCATCGTCCAGTTTTTTGATAATCAACTCTACACGCACAATGCCGCTGCCGGCATCGGTGGCGGTTCCAGTAACGCTATTGAGATTGGCTACAGTGGTGTTATGCACCGGTGAAGTGATAGTAGCAGTAGCCGGAGGGATGATGTCTCTCCAAAAGATGGTGGTAGCTGTAGAAGCTGTGTTGTTGGCTTTATCTTTGACTTTGGCAATCACATAGTATTTGCCATCAGCTAAAACGGGCAAGCTCCAACTCCAACTGGTGGTGCCTGTGGCAGGTCTTTCATGAGTCAGAGCATTGTAGGTAGCATCCCAGGTTGCACCATTCCAGTAGCCGGCCGGGGTATAGCGATACAAGCGCACACTGACACTGGCCACACCACTCAAAGCATCGCTGGCTGTGCCCGAAGCCGTAGGTATGGAAGCCGAAGCCTGATTAGAAAACGGCGCGGCAATAGCAATAGTTGGCACCCCGGCATCGGCAGTGGTTTGAGCCACTACATAGCTTGATATCTTCTCTATTTTGAAATAACTGCCGACGTTGGTAAAACGATTGTTGACAGTCGCAAAATCACCGCTAATGGTAAGAAATTTCACCAATGAAAAAGTGTTGCCGATAGCCGGAACGAAGCCTGCATAAGGCGTTATATCTAAGGTGCCGCCCAAAGTGACCGGGCCGTTGACCTGTAATTGGTCATAGCCAGTGCCCGCCATAGTGCCCCCGATTTCCATTTGCAAAATGCCATTGGGTGCCTGGACGTAACCGCCGTTAATCACTATCGCGCCCGGCGAATTGCCTGGCGCGACGGTGGCGCCCTGATTATTCACCGGTGCTTGCACAGTCCCGCTGCCTTCTAAGCGCCCTGCCAGGTATCGCAAGGCTGATTTGCTGGCTAAAGTGCCCCGGCCCAAAACTGTAGTGCCGGTAATTTGCGTAAAGCCGTTGCGAAAATCCAGCGTGCCGCCCATAGCTTCCAGACGCCCGCGATTGTTAGTTGGTAAAGCGAAAATCGTGCTTCCAGTGCTGGTTTTTCGCACTTTGCCATAGATTTCTGCCGTTGTAGGAGCCGCAGGGTCTTGCACCAAATAAGCGTTGCTGTTGACATTGAGCGTCCCGGCGGCCATTACGCGGAAACCTTTGTAAGCCAACAAGTTGCCGGCAGTCCAGTTGATGATGCCATAATTGTAAACAATGCCATCAAAACGCGTGTTGACAACACTGGTAGTGCCTTGCACCCCGGTAATGGGGCCATGATTACTGCCTGCTGTCGTGATGTTTACGGTTGCGCCGGAACCAATAATTAAGCTGCCCGCACCTCCGATGCGAGCATCGGTGAAACTGCCGGAGTTCAAAATACTAATGGAGCCGCTACCGCTAATACGGCTACCAGCGCCGATGGTAAGTTTGAAAACTGTAACTGATTTATTGGTCTGAATATTTTTGTTAGTCCCAATAATAACTGTGTCAGCAGAACCGGGAACTCCGAATGGGCGCCAGTTGGAAGGAGTATTCCAATCAGTGGTTTCGCCAACCCATGAAAATGTAGTGCCCTGGGCAAGTGAAGGCACTGCCGCTAAGAGAAGTAATGCAATTACCCACAGTTTCGGTTTGATGATCATGTTTTACCTCTTAAATAAACGGCCTGACTCAGCCGTGCTATAAAACCCTTGCATTACAACACGCTGTTTCAGGGCGTTTTAAAGAGGGCTGAATTTATTTTAGCCCTAATGCAGGCAAAATGCCAATAATGGTCAGTCTAAGAGCAGGCGCCTTTCCTATTTGGTCTTATAGGTTGAAGCGCAGTTAGTAGGAATTAACAACGGTCAACCCCGTTGCCTTTCGCCCAACTTCATCAAACAGACGCCACGATACCATAACCGTCTGACCACTCTCTATGGCATCATTCAGGTGAAGAGTGAGCGCCATCCCAGATATAACTGCATTAGACACCTGAATCTGACTATTATTTACAAGCACAAGAAATTGCTCTGGCCTTGCTGAGGCAGGTGCCATGCTGCAATAAAGCAAGACCTTGTTATCTCTTGCTTCACCCATTGATACGGTAAGAGGTGATGCTTCTTGTAAGGTCGTCAGGGAGCGGCTTAAAGCTTTTGTTGTGCTGGCAGTAACAGAGACAGTGTGGGTGATTGACTTTTTAAGACCAACCCCGTCAGTAGCAGTAGCCTTAATTTGGTAAGTGCCTGCTGCGAGCATAGATGCTGATGGCATTGGAAAGGTGCTGCTATGTGCCCTTGACCATGTGTTTCCACTGCGTTGGGTTGCCAGGTCTGTAGGTGCGGTAGCCCAACCCGAACCATTCCAATAAGTATTGTTTGCCAGTTTCTTAATTTGTAGCATCAAGCTGCTGATACCACTCCCATTATCGGTGGCAGTTCCTGTTACAGTATTAAGATTGGTCACTGTGGAGTTGTGAGATGGTGAAGTAATAGTAGCCGTCGCCGGGATAATAGTATCAACCCAGAAGGTAATCGTAGCTGTCGAAGCTGTGTTGTTGGCTTTATCTTTGACTGTAGCAATCAAATAGTATTTGCCATCGGCTAAAGCCGGCAAGCTCCAACTCCAGTTGACGGTGCAAGTGGCAGGTCTTTCATGGGTTGTGGCATTATAAACCGCATCCCAGGTAGCGCCATTCCAGAAGCCCGCGGTGATTCCTGCTGTGGCGTAACGATACAAGCGAACACTGACACTGGCAACCCCGCTTAAAGCATCGCTGGCTGTGCCCGAAGCTGTTGGGACAGAAGACCCTGCCTGATTAAGCTTAGGCGAAGAAACCGTCACACAGGGAAGGCCCGCATCGGCATTAGTTTGCACCACCAGATAACTCGATGTTTTTGTGATGGTAAAATAGCGCCCTGATGGAAAGGCTGTTTTAATTGCTGAGAAACTGCCTGAACTAGACAAGTATTTGACTAATTGAAAACTATTGCCGGCGGCTGGCTCGAAGTTGCCATATTGAGAGATTTCAAGCGTGCCGTTCAAAGTCGCTGAGCCATTTACAATAAGTTGATCGTATTGGGTTCCGGCGTTTAGGCCTCCAATTTCCATTCGCAAAATACCGTTTGGCGCTTGAACATAGCCCCCGTTAATCACTATCGCGCCGGGTGAAAAACCAGGGGCTAAAACGCCGCCTTCATTGCGCAGAGTGCCTGTAAAATCGCCGCTGCCTCCCCATTTACCACCTTGCAATAAAAAGGGGTTGGCGCTTTTCAAACTGCCACCTTCTAACTTGGTTAGTCCGGCGATCTGACTGCTGTCACCACGCAAATCTAAAGTGCCTCCGGTCAAGTGCATGGTGCCTTTGTTCTTAAAGGCTGGCGACCATACCATGGCACCGATGCCCGATTTTGAAAAGATGCCATTGTTCGTAAATGTTGTGCGCAATAAGCCGCTTTGCGATAGAGAACCGCTGCCACGCACATCGAAACCGCCTTCATTAGTCATGTCGGCGCCCAGTTGTAAGTTGCCGGCATTCCAACGTATTAAGCCGCGATTAACTACGCGCTTGCTAATCAGCAAATTCAAAACGGTGTTAACCACAGTGCCAAGCAGATTGCTAATGACGCCATTGTTCCTGCCTACGGAGTTGAGATCAACAATCGCTCCCGGCTCGATATTAAGCAGGCCGGAACCACTCAATTTGACATCTGTGAATGTAGCACCCGAAACGACCGTGATATCACCCGCGCCCTGCAAAGCACTGCCAGCGGCCAAAATCAGGCGTCCTACGCGAACGGGAACATTGGTATTTACAGTTTTATCGCCAATAACAGTAGCACTATCGCTGGCGCTTGGCACCCCTCTGGGAGTCCAGTTGGCGGCGTTATTCCAATCGGTGGAGACCGCGCCATTCCAGATGTAATCGGCGGCCCTGGCCTGTGTGAAATTAAGCAACAACGCCAGTGCTGCCAATGAGAACAAAGAAGCAAGAGGCGTTTTAAAAACAGAGAAATAAACGGCGTGAAATTTTTTCATTAAATTACTTCGTTGTGAAACGGGCACGATGAATCTGCTCCAGACTTATAACGATCTCAGAATGAGAATCAGCACTTTGCCTGACAGCGATCTTTTAAGTCCAGCCTAAGATTGTTCTCGCAATAGACAACGATGTTGCCAAGTTTCCAGTTTGAAGATTGTCAAGAGTTCAGAATAAAGTAGCAGACACTCCGAGCACAAACCAAAAGCCGCCCGAAATTAATCGGGCGGCTTTTGGTTCTTAATTTATGTGGCTTATGATACTCTGCGGCTTATGATACGTCCGAGCCTATCTCTTTCAAGAGAGCATGAGCGGCATCTAAAGCGACTTTGAAACTTTCATGCGGCGCCATGGCACCGAAAGCTTGATTGGCGACGCCACCTGGCCCCGTGGCGGCAACCGCGCCGGAATGCGAAAGATGCGGCTCGACGATGACCGGGCCGCTCCAACCGCGCGCTTTAGCGTCGGTTAAGATTTCGCGAATGCGCCCGTTGCCCTGACCGGCAGGAACGTGTTCATGCGATTGGGTGCTGTCTTTCAAATGAACGGCATCGGTGTGCTCGCGCAGTTTTATCCAGTTCTCCCACACATCTTCACCGCTCTGATTATAATTGTCGAAATCGAAAATCATCTTGAAACTCTTGCCGTCGCGCAGTTGAGTGATTTGCAACACATCCTCGCACAGGTCGCCATAAATGTGACGCTCGTTTTCGTGATAGAGAACCAGGCCCAAATCTTTGGCGCGCTTTTGCAACAAGGAAAGGCGACTTAATGATTCAATCTGCCAGAAATCGTGCGGGCGGTTTTCCTTATTGTAATAGGAAAAAATCCGAACGGCGTTGCAACCTAAAATCGGCGCCAGTTCGGCCAGATGCTCCAACTTACCAAGATCAACATTCATGCTCTCGGCAATGTCAATCTTGCCCAGAGGTGAACCAAACATTCCGACTTCAAGATTGGCCGCTTTGAGTTTTTCGGCTACGCCTTTAGCGTGCTCAATCGGCATTGTGGTGCAATTAAAGCCGTCCATGCCGCGCAAATCGAGGCGATTCAAGCCATTTTCTTGTGCTGCGGCGATTTGCGCTTCGCACGAATCGCCGGCTTCATCGGTAAAAGCGCTAAGTTTCCAGGTCATTCAATATTCTCCATTTGTTTTCGCTTCCAAAATTTAGACCGATTCGCTGCTTAAAGGCAACTGCTCATTTGCTTCCAAAGCGGAGAAAAGATAACCTCGATTTCATGAATTTGAAAGCCACGCAAAAATATGCTGCCGTTGATTTAGGCGCCGAATCGGGGCGCGTTTTGGTTGGTTCGTTCGATGGCGAAAAGCTAACTCTCGACGAAGCGCATCGCTTTGCCAACACATCGGTGCGAATCAATCACGCGCGCGGCGAGACTTTGCACTGGGACGTTTTGCGCCTATGGAACGATATTCAAGATGGCTTGGGCAAAGCGGCACACAGTGGAGAATTATCCGGCATTGGTGTGGACACCTGGGGCGTGGATTTTGGCCTTTTAGATGCCGAAGATCAGTTGATCGGCAATCCAGTGCATTACCGTGATGCGCGCACTGATGGCATGATGGAAGCCGCTTTTGAACTTGTGCCACGCAGCGAGATTTTTGCTTCGACCGGCTTGCAGTTCATGCAACTCAATACGCTGTTTCAATTGATGGCCTTAAAAAATTCGCCGCAACTTGAAGCCGCAAAAACTTTGCTGCTGATGCCCGACTTGCTCAACTTTTGGCTGACTGGCGAAAAGGCCAGCGAATATACCATCGCTTCGACTACTCAGATATTAAATGCACAAGCGCGCGCGTGGGACGAAAATTTACTGGCTAAATTGGGCCTGCCCTCGCACTTTCTCACTTCCATCCAACCGGCGGGCACGCAGCGCGGCACGGTGCGCGAATCATTGGCCGGGCGCATTGGTGCACGTGGCACGGCGGTTTATGCGCCGGGTTGCCATGACACGGCCAGTGCTGTTGCGGCGGTTCCGGCGAACGAAGGAAATTGGGCTTACCTGTCGAGCGGCACCTGGAGTTTGATGGGTCTTGAATTAGTGCAGCCTCTGATTAATGAGCAAGTGGCGCATTACAACTTCACCAATGAAGGCGGCGTAGGCAACAGCATTCGCTTTTTGAAAAACATCGCCGGCTTATGGCTGGTGCAGGAGTGTCGCCGCGCGTGGGCACGTGAAGGGCACGACTATTCGTATGCCGAACTGACCGAAGAGGCCGCCGGGCAAGCCGGAGGCACCAGCTTTATTGACCCGGATGCTAACGATTTCTTAGCACCCGATTCCATGCCCGAAGCGATTGCCGAATATTGCCGCAAAACCGGCCAAATTCCGCCCGAAAGCGTAGGAGCTACAATTCGTTGTTGTTTAGAAAGTTTGGCCCTCAAATATCGCTGGGTTTTAGAACGACTGGAAGAGTTAAGCGGCCAGAAAATCGAAGTTCTGCATATAGTCGGGGGCGGCACGCAGAATAAATTGCTCTCGCGCCTGACTGCTGATTGTCTGGGGCGCGTGGTTATCGCCGGGCCGATTGAAGCGACGGCGACCGGCAATATTCTCACGCAGGCGATGGCGCGCGGCGAGTTGAAAAACTTAACGGAAATCCGCCAGATTGTGCGCGCTTCATTTCCTCTGGAAACCTTTGAGCCGAAGCCAACTTCACGTGCCGCCTGGGATGCGGCCTATGAAAAGTTTTTGCGTCTTAGTGCCTGACGATCTAAATTAATTTTGCTATGCCGCACGATAATCGCTCGCTTTGGGAAGCCGCCATTGGCGACGGGCGGCCTTTGCTCTTGCTTACAGGTCTTAGCCTGGCTTTATCGGGTGGTTTCGCCCTCTTTCTGGCGACTACGGGGCAATTTTTGCCGCATGATGTCGCGTTTTTAGGCATGGCGGCTTCGCAGCTTTGCGAATTGAATGGCTGTCGCATCGTGCATTTTATGATGCATGACCGCGCGGCGTTTGGTGGGGCCTTACTTGCCATTGGCGGGCTTTATATGTGGCTGGCGGAATTTCCTTTGCGCGCCGGACAGGCCTGGGCCTGGTGGCTGTTTGCTCTGAGCGGCGCGCTGGGTTTTAGTAGTTTTCTGGCTTATTTGGGCTACGGTTATTTAGATACCTGGCACGGCGTCGCAACGATCTTACTTTTGCCCTGTTATGTGATTGGTTTGGCGCGCGTCTGGCGAAATTTGCCAAATCGTGAAGGTATGGGCTGTCTGCTGCGGCCCAGTGCGCCTTTCGATTGGAAATCACACGCCAGTTGGGGCCGTCTTCTTCTGCTGGGAACTGCTGTGGGCATGGTCGCTGCGGGTTTAACGATTATGACTGTTGGTATGACGAGTGTTTTTGTGCCCGAAGATTTGGCTTTCATGGACGTGCACGTTGCCGAATTACGGGCGATTAACCCGCGCCTTGTGCCCCTCATCGCGCATGATCGTGCCGGTTTTGGTGGCGGCATTGCCACAACCGGATTAACGGTATTTTTTATCGTATGGTGTGCTCAGCCATCGCGCAGTTTGTGGCAAATTTTAGCTTTAGCTGGCCTAACCGGTTTTGGCGCCGCCATTGGTGTGCATTTTGTGATTGGTTATACCAATTTCATCCATTTGCTACCAGCATTTTTTGGCGCCATAGCTTTTGCAATGGGAATGATGCTTAGCGTTCCAGGTGCTCACAATGAAATGAAAGTTGCCCCACCATGATTGTGATTTCGTTTTTTCGTTTGACTTTTGCTGTCTGCTTCAATAGAATTAGCAAGTAATCCGGCCCAATAATGATTCATGTAACGTTATAGAGGCCGGGCCGCATCCGTTTTGACGGACATTGTCTGGAACTTAAGGCAATGTTTGGTGCGGAGATTTCCGCTTTTGCTTTTTCCCCGCTGTGCAATTCTTCGTCACTTTCCGGCCTGGTGCTGAGTTCTCGCGCCGTTGGTGCGGTGGCGCGCAAATCAAACGGACGATTCTTAAATAATGAAATGGTTGTTCTTTTTGAGGTGACTTTGTGACTATTGGAGGCAAGCGCGAAGCGCGTCGCGCCTATGGCTTGGACGAACTGGCCTTAGCGCCCGGCCTGACTGCTGTTGACCCGGAAGACTGCGACGTGTCGTTGCAAATTGGCAACATTCGACTGGAAATTCCCATTCTCGCTTCGGCGATGGACGGCGCTGTTGATGTTAGCATGGCAGTGCAGATGAGCAAGTTGGGCGGCCTGGCCGTTCTCAACGGCGAAGGCTTGCAGACGCGCTATGCCGACCCACACGCCCAGATTGTGCGTCTGGTGAATGAGCCTGTGGAAAATGTGGTGCCGCTCATTCAAAGCCTTTATCGTGAGCCGGTCAAAGAAGAGTGCATTGCGCAACGTGTGAAAGAAATCAAAGAGCGTGGCGGCAAAGCGGCGCTGAGTTTTACGCCTCTGGGCATTCATCTCGCCAAAGTCGCCATCGAAGCCGGCGTGGATGCGATTATCATTCAAAGCAGCGCCACGACGGCAAAGTTCAAGTCCAGCAAAGGCTCGGATTTTGACCTTTCCAAAATCTGCGCGGAATCCAGCGTGCCGGTAATTATCGGCAACTGCTGCACTTATGATGGTGCGCTTTCTTTGATGGAAGCAGGCGCCGCCGCAATTTTGGTAGGCGTTGGCCCCGGTGCTGCCTGCACCACACGCCGCGTTTTAGGTTTGGGTGTGCCACAGGGCACCGCCATCGCCGATAGCGCCCAGGCACGCGACGATTATCAGGAAAAAATCGGACGCTATGTGCCGGTCATTGCCGATGGTGGTTTGCGCAACGGCGGCGATGTGTGCAAAGCGATTGCGTGCGGTGCTGACGGCTTGATGATGGGCCAACCCATTGCCAGCACCTTTGAAGCGCCCGGCCAGGGCTACCATTGGGGCATGGCGACCAGTTCTGCGGGCTTGCCGCGTGGCACGCGTATCAAAGTTGGACAAAATGCCAGTTTGGAGCAAGTTCTGCTTGGCCCGGCCACCAGAGATGATGGCACGATGAATTTCGTCGGCGCCTTAAAGCTCGGTATGGGCAGTTGCGGCGCGCTTTCCATCAAAGAAATGCAGCACGTTGATTTGCTCATCGCGCCCGCCTTGCAAAGCGAAGGCAAACGCCAGCAGTTCGATCAAAAAGTCGGGCAAGGCAAATAGCTGTAGGGGCGCCGGGTGCCCCTTGGGCGGATTGCGCCCTCTTTCATACAAGGGCGCAATAGGTTGCGCCCCTACATTACGAATGAATCCAATTTCCAACGAAACAGTTGTTGTTCTCGATTTCGGCGCGCAATACGCGCAGTTGATCGCGCGCAAGGTGCGGCAGTGCCGCGTTTATTGCGAGATTTTGCCGTTCGATGCGACTATAGAAGAAATTCAAAAGCACAAGCCCAAGGGCGTCATCTTTTCGGGTGGGCCGGCCTCGGTTTACGAAACCGAAGCGCCACGCTGCGCGGATGATTTATTTCATTCCGGCTTACCGATTCTCGGTATTTGTTACGGCCATCAGGTGATGGCGCATATGCTGGGCGGCAAAGTTACGCCCGCCGATAAGCGTGAATTCGGCAAAACAGAACTGGTTGTTGAGAAGAACGCGCCTCTTTACAAAGGCTTGAACCCGCGTTTGATTTCGTGGATGAGCCACGGCGATTATGTCTTAGAGCCACCTCCCGGTTTTGTGGCGACAGCTTCTACTCACTCCTGTCTGGTAGCTTCAATGGCGGACGTTGATCGCAAGTTATTTGGCGTCCAATATCACCCAGAAGTGACGCATACGCCGTGGGGTCTTGAGGTTATTCGCAATTTCCTGTATGATTATTGCGGTTGCAGCGGCCAGTGGACGATGGAGAATTTCATCGAAACCGAAACGCGGCGCATCAAAGAGTTTGTTGGCGAAGATCGCGTTTTATGTGCGCTTTCGGGCGGAGTAGATTCTGCCGTCGCTGCCGTTCTTATTCATCGTGCTGTCGGGCCAAAACTAACTTGCCTGTTTGTTAATCACGGCTTTTTGCGTAAAAATGAAGCCGACCAGGTTTGCCGCACTTTTACACAACAATATTCTGATATAAATTTTCGCTATGTAGATGCCTCACAGCACTTTTTGAAGTTGCTACAAGGTGTAACGGCCCCTGAAGAAAAACGTAAAAAGATCGGCAATGAGTTCGTGGCGACTTTCGACCGCGAAGTGAAGCAGATGGGCGCCACCAAGTTTTTGGCGCAGGGCACTTTGTATCCAGATGTCATCGAAAGCGGCACGAAATCCGCTGCGAAAATTAAAACCCACCACAACGTCGGCGGCTTGCCCGAAGATATGCAGTTCAAACTGTTGGAGCCGTTTCGCACGCTGTTCAAAGACGAAGTGCGCGCCATCGGTGAAGAGCTTGGATTGACCAGCGAAATGGTGTGGCGACAGCCGTTTCCCGGCCCTGGCCTTGCCATTCGCATTATCGGCGAAGTGACTGAAGAACGCCTGGCAGTTTTGCGCGAAGCGGACGCGGTTTTAATAGACGAAATCAAAAAAGCCGGTCTTTATC
>DASWNL010000495.1:0-1505 GCA_036399215.1 Abditibacteriaceae bacterium | reverse complement strand
ATACTGGGGTTGCTTGAAAAGAGAGCTGGACACCATAATGAACGAAGATTTGCCACGCGATGAGAACTACGAAGAGGCCTTGGATGAAGCCATAGATGAGGCTTTGGAAGGCGATCTGCGCGCCGAAGAATGGCAGCGCTTAAAGCACGCTTTGCTGCGGCGCCGTGCCATGTTACAGGAAGATTTAAGGGCGACCACCGACGAGGCTGCCCGCAAGAAGTTAGTGGCCGAATTGGAACAAGCCGATGAACATATCGCCGCTTTAGCCGAAGAAGAAAACATCACGCGCTTTGTTGAAGAAACCGTGCGCTTTTCCTCCGAAGTGCGGCGCTTGCAGCAAGGCGGTTAATCACAAGGCGGTTAATCATTTGTCTATGGGCATTGGACGAGAATGCAAATGACTGATAGCGACTGATGAATGACCGGTAATAAAGGACAAACATGAAAATTCACGAATACCAGGCCAAAGAGATTTTTGCGCGCTATGGCGTGCCGATTCCCGCCGGACGCGTGGCGCGCACTCCCGATGAAGTGAAAAACATTGCGCAGGAAATAGACGGCACGGTTGTGGTTAAGTCGCAGGTTCATGTCGGTGGGCGCGGCAAGGCCGGCGGTATTAAGTTAGCGAATACGCCCAACGAAGCGCGTGAAGCCGGCGAAAAAATTCTGGGAATGAACATCAAAGGCCTGACCGTTCATGAGGTTCTGGTGGAGCAGGCCTGCGACATTAAAGAAGAGTATTACATCGGCATCACGACAGACCGCGCCGCGCGGCGCAATATCGTGATGGTGTCGGCAGCGGGCGGCATTGATATTGAGGAAGTCGCCGCACACACGCCGGAAAAAATCGCCAAGTTGCATCTCGACCCGGCACTTGGATTACTGGATTTTCAAATTCGCCAACTGGCTTTCGATGCTAAATTGCCCTCGGCTGCCGTTAAGCAAATTGGGCCATTTCTGAAAGCGCTTTGGAAGGTTTACCAGGACTTCGACTGCTCCCTTGCGGAAATCAATCCCCTGGTGTTGGATGGGCAGGGCAAGCTGATCGCGGCAGATGCCAAGATCAACATTGATGACAACGCGTTATTTCGTCATCCCGATTTGGCGCAGTTTCAAGAAGCGCAGGAAGACGACCCGATTGAAGCTGAAGCGCACAAGCGTGGCTTGACTTACGTGCGTTTGGAAGGCGACATCGGCATCATCGGCAACGGCGCCGGATTGGTGATGACGACTTTGGATGTGGTGCAGCGTGAAGGCGGCAAGCCGGCTAACTTTCTCGACATAGGTGGCGGTGCCAAAGCCGAAGTTGTGACCAAAGCTATTGATACCGTTTTGCTTGATAAAAACGTCAAAGGCATTTTCTTCAATATCTTCGGCGGCATCACGCGCGGCGATGAAGTGGCGAAGGGAATGCTCGAAGCGATTGGCACCATGAACATCCAGGTGCCGATTGTGGTGCGCCTGACCGGCACTCGCGCACAGGAAGGTTTGGCTTTACTGGAAGG
>DASWNL010000494.1:0-3874 GCA_036399215.1 Abditibacteriaceae bacterium | reverse complement strand
ATCCTTTAGCTGCTGCAGCTTGGTTATTATAAAGGGGCGAAACCTATGCGGTCAGTAAAAGGCCCATCATCGAAACAGTTTCGATGACGGGCCTTGTTTCCTCAATTAACTTTTACTTGCCGCGCAAGATTTCCATAAGTGTGGTTTCGGTTGTCACAACGCGATCACCAGCACGAAAATCTTTGGATAACAGCGTGCTTGGCTTAATGTCGCTCCACGTTTTCAAATCGCGCGACTTCATCAACACCTGAGCCTGCTCTTTGCCGCCACGAAAAAAGTTGACCAACCATTCATCGCCCGCGGTGCCAAAGGGCATCACTTCAATGTTTTCCACATCGCTGCCCCACGCAAGCGGCGCACCGGGATCATGCGGTGGTGGCGTTTTTTTCTTTTTCGGATCAACCGGCTCCGGCGGAGGCAAAAGCGATTGCAATTCTGCGGTTATATCGAAGGGGCCAAGCGGCGAGGAAGCGGCGCTGATTTTGGCCAGGCGCTTATCTTCATCGCGGTAAATCAAAAAGTAACGGCCCTTGTTTTCGATTAAGTTCGGGAAACTCGCGCGATAAGGTGTATCCAGCAATTGGCGCGGCTCGCTGAGGCTTTTCAAATCTTTGCCGGCCATCGCGTAAATGCGCCAACCGCGCGGCTTGTCATCTGTCGTTTCGGCTGTAAACAGCAGAATCCACTGCGCACCTTTTTTATCCCAAAACAGTTTTGGGTGTTTAGCTTCGCGCAGTTTGCCGGCTAATGGGCCGCGATCAATGGCGATGGTGCTTTGTGCGCTCCATTCGAGCAAATCACGCGAAGAAGCGTAGCCAAAGCCGCCAGTTCTGTTGCCCGTGCCCCACAACATATGATGGGTGCCATCCGGGCCGCGCTCGATGCTGTTGTCGTGCATCTGCTTTTCACCGACTTCGGGCTTGAAGCGCACTTTGTTATGCACGCTCCAATCAACGCCGTTGCGACTCCAGGCCCAACGCAGGCCATCGCCCCAGCGACCAACAGGCCGCAAATAGGCCGGACGATTAAGGCCGCGCCATTGATTGGAAGGTGCCAGAGGCTGGCCGATTTTCACCAACGTGGCACTATGGCGCGGCACGAAGGTTTTAAATTCGTTGTCGTATTCGCCCAAATCCTTGCGCTCCCACAGGTCACGCACCGGCTGCTTGCCGCTTCGGCCTATATCCCACCAACCGACGCGCACTTCACGCGGGCTATCGCTTTTGTTGATTAAAGCCACCGCCATTGTGCCATCAATTAAAGGCTTGATCCAGGTTTCGGTTTCCCATCCGTTACGCTTGGCCGGCACGCCCAAAATATCTTGATTAACCGCCAAAATTTCAGGGTTAGTCAGCAGCGAGGTATTGATGGGATACAGCTTATTGGGGTCAAGTTGGCGCAGATCGCAGGACATAATCAGCGGCGCATTGGCAATGCTCCACTGCGTCATTTGCATTTTCAATTCGCCGGCGCGCAGGTTGGAAAAGCGCGGCTTGCCAAAGGAGAACTTGCCCAGCATCAGCCAACCCGGATCATTCCAGCGACCCGGCCCGGAATATTGGCCTAAATCGGCCATGCGCTCGCCGTTTTTGCGCACGCTTTCAAAGGTATCTTGAATACCAACTTCGGTAAACCAGGTATTAGCGCCCAGATCGCCGGCCCATTTATGCGCTTCACCAAAACCATAAGGAGTTAAGGCCCACACGATGTCGCGTGGCGCTTTATCCAAGGCTTTTCTCATGCGCCCGTAAGCCTCTTTCATCACTTCGGGCGTGGTGTTTTCCTTGTTGCTGCCGACCTGACACCAATCGTATTTCAGGTAATCTACGCCCCACTCGGCATAAGCCATGGCATCTTTTTCTTCATGTCCATAGCTGCCGGCATAGCCCGAACAGGTTTCCAGGTTCGGCGTAGAATAGATGCCCAATTTCAGGCCGCGCTCGTGCAGATAATCGGCGAGTTCGGTAATATCGCCAAAACGCGTGTTGGAGAAGATGCTGCCATCGGCTTCGCGGCGCGCCTGCCAGGTATCATCAATGATGACGTAGTTGTAACCCATCTGCGCCAGGCCGGTTTCAATGAGCATATCGGCCTGCTCCATAACTTTCTGAGCGGTTACCGTTTCGCCAAAAACATTCCACGCATTCCAACCCATAGGCGGCGTTTGCGCCAACTTGCGTTCACCGCAAACAACCGAAAGCGGCACCACAACTTTGCCTTTGGCATTGCTCACGCCAATCGCAAAATCATAGTTACCGGGCGTTTCGATTTGACCTGTGATGATGCCTGTCTGCGCGTCGAGTTTTAGGCCTTTGGGCAAGCGATCCGCGCTGTATTTGAAGGGTTCCTGGCCCTGCGCCCATACACGATGCAAAAACGGCTTCTTTGGGCTGCAACCGATAATTTGCGGCCCGAAGACACTGGGCGCCGCGCCCGGCACAAAAGGAGGTGGAAAAGCCCGCATCGAAGTCAGCGGCGCTAAAGAAACCGATTCAGGGCGCGATGTCGAATCATCGTCCAACAGGAACATGGCTCCAGCCCAATCGGCGTGCGCCCAGATCGTTTCGTTGTTGGGGCTGGTGGCACTAAGCGTCAATCGCTTGGCGCCACGCAATTCCACATTCACTAAATCCGGCTTTTCGCCATTGACTTTAACGCCGCTGTCGAACAACGTCTTGCCATCGGCGATGACCTTAAAGACGACCTTGGCCGCGTTGTTTTTGCCTTCATCATCCAGGCCAACCACAGCCAAAAAGCGATCAACACCGCCTTTGAGGTCAACATTCATTATGCTGTTGGCGTGCGTGCCGATACCATGCGGATAAACCACGCCACTAAGCGTTAAGGCGTTGCCGTCAGCGCTTTTGCGCGCATTGGGCCTGCCATAACCCGTTGTCATGTTCGACAAATCAAGCGTTTCCAGCCACATGCCATCTTCAAGCGGCTTATCCGAGCGTAAAGCCGTCATGATTTGTTCGTTGGAAAGGTTGAAAACTTCTTCAGCGCGCAGCGGCGCGAGGCAGAAAAGAGCGAAAGCAAAAAGAAAAATTTGACGCATAATTATTAAATCGAAAATGATTTTGCTGCTTAAAGCCCCTCACCCCAACCTCCTGCCCAAAGGGCACCCGCCCGGAACGCTGCGCTGGGAGAGGGAGAATTAAGTTCTTACGCCCCGATGATTTTACTTTTGAAAAATCGTATGAGCATAACGCCCCCTCTCCCCAGCGCAGCGTTCGGGGAGAGGGTTGGGGTGAGGGGGTCACTTAGTTCACGGCTCAAACCACAAATCATCCGGCGTCTGGCCGATATAAAACTGCTCTAATTTCATGGCTTTGGCATGTCCATCCATGAAGGTTAGATTGACAAACTCCAGATGCCGCGCAGCGGGACGGCCATCCACGTCATCATCCAAATCATCGTCCGGCTCCACCATCTTCAAACTGTCAGGAATCGGTGTTCTAAAATCATCCTGCGTGCCGACATCGCCGGCCATCACCGTTTGCGCTGGACGGCGAAACTCTGCTAAGGAAAGCGGAGGATCAGCCGGATCATCTTCCCAGTCCACAAAGGCCGCTTCATTCAAGCCATAAGAGATGATTTTCGAGCGAGAATCACTGGGACAGCGCAGAGATTGCGGCCCTTTCAAATACGGCGCGATCAGTTGCGGCCATTGATAGTCATCGCCCACGTCATCTTCATAAGCCACAGGCGGCAAGATTTCATCGTTGTCCTGGGCATATTGCAATATCGCCAGGCCAATTTGCTTGACGTTATTAGCGCAATTGGTTTTGCGCGCATTTTCGCGTGCCCTTGCAAAGACGGGAAACAAAATGGCGGCGAGCAGAGCTATTATCGCTATGACGACAAGCAGCTC
>DASWNL010000493.1:0-4958 GCA_036399215.1 Abditibacteriaceae bacterium | reverse complement strand
CTCATAATCGGCCCATTGCGCCCGGAGAATCACGGCGAGACAGCCCAGCATGGTGTAGAGACTAAAAATCAGAATCGCCCACATCGCAATCGGCAACAGCCAGGCTTGCCAGGGCACAGCTTGCCCGCCGTTGTAGAATGCTTCAACCAAATCTGAGTTGTAGCCTGACGAAGATTGAGCGGGCGAAAACCAATGGGGCAGATGTGGCAGCATTAAGTCACGCCACTTATTTTCTGGTGTGGCGTAATAAAAGGCACCAACAGTATTGGGAATGAAGAAGAGTTCACCACCGCGCCCTGGCACTAAGCAGGAAAACAATGTAGTGATAAAAACCGTGAGCAGTTCGTTACGCGAAAACTTGAGACGAGGCCCAATCCAGTGCAAAAGGCCGTTGCAAACAATGAGCAAAAGCAAAACACCAATGGCACCAGGCGGCAAATGTGCCGAGCCTAGATAGGTATTGCTGAACAAAAAATCAATATGCGGGTTCGCGTAGCCAAAAAACAGCGCTAACAAAAGGCTGAGAACAATGACACGCGGTGTGAGGGCATAGGATTTAGGGTTTAGGGTTGGTGATGAGGTTGTGGATTCTTTAGTGACTTGCCCGATCATGATAATTCTCTAATTCAAACCCTAAACGCTTGCTTAAGTCGGCACCAGAAAGTGATAGGTGCGGCCCTGCCAGCCATCAATAATTAACCAGAACAGCATCATGCTCACATCACCCAGAGCCAAACCTAAGAAAAGAGGCGTCACTTTGCGGGCGCTGTCTATGCCACCATAACGCGTAATCACGGTTTTGCAAAACCAGCCCACGAATATCGAAAACCACAGCGTATTCATGGCATAGCCGAGATTGACCAGAAAACCTAATGGATGCAGCGGAAACCAGGCAAAGCGACTGCGTGCTGCCATCAACAACCAGGTGAAGAACATGCCGCTACCAAGCCAGCCCCAGTTCGTAAAACTCATGTCTTTCGCGCCGGTAATCAGGCTATTCGCGGTGTTGGCCGGTTGCTGGGCGCCGCCTTTAGCAAACCAGGTATGAAAACTCAGAGCGCCGGCGTCATAGCCCAACTTCACGCGCATATAGATGCCCATTGGCAGGGTAATCAGGATAACGGCGATAATCAGCCACAGCAGAGGCCGCTTATCCAATTTTTGGTCGTGTGCCAGTTTGAAGCCTTGCACATAAGATGGCAACAAGAAGCCACGAAAATCGTGCATGATGGCGTGCTGCAAAAACGCTCCCGGCACCAGAACATTGGGTGGCAGCCATGTTCCCGGCCCGCTATTCATCAGTTGTGCAAAAGTGCCCAACCCCGTCCAGCCTTGCTGCACGAATAAAAGCCCGCCTTCGACCACAACCCGCGTCAGGCCAATGGCTAAGACGAAGTAGGAAAGCCACATCAATAACGCGACGGGCAGGCTGACGCCAATCATCAAAGTCCAGAGAATACAAAACCCAAGTGACAAAACAAAGCCCCAGAACGCTACGGGATACGACAGCATTTCGTTGCGCTCGCCTTCACCCATCGGCGCCCGCTTTATGGCACGCTTGAAAACATGACCATAATGCGCCCGGCCCGTCCAGAAAACCAGCGCCGCATAAGCGAAGAAAACACCAACGTGCTGATAAGCGATAAAGGTCTTGCCGCCACCACCTAAAGCATTAGGCAAGGCGTTGGGCACGAAACCAAACAAGTAAGCGACAATCAATTGCAGTCGCACGAACCAGAAGAAGAACCACAATGAGAAAGACGTTTCCGTGGTCAACAAGAAGGTCAGGCCAATGGCAATTGGGTAGGTTTGAAGCGGTGTCCAACCCATCTGATTCCACGGCGGTTCGCTAAAATATGGCCCCATTTCCAGTGTCAGAGGGAATCTGGGCACATCGGGGAAATAAAAATTCAACCCGTTTTGCATTTGAATAGAAACCGCAATAAAAAAGCCGATCCACGTTAAGGGATTGCGTAAGAAACGGCTAAAAATGCCGTATTTATCATCGCGATCCATGTCCTCGGTCAGTTCCATCGGTAAGCGCAAAAGTGGAAAGGCCAAGGCTTCATGCTCGGCCCATTGGGCGCGCAGAATCACGCCCATGCAAGCCAGCATCACATAGATGGCTATAACCAGCGAAGTCCAGACGGCTAAAGGCACAATCCAAAATTGCCAGGGAATGTTACCGCCATTGCCGGAATACCAATCGGTCACTAACTGGCGACCCACTGGCCCATAAGCATTACCGGCATCGGCCCACAAAGCAGGCGTCAGCCACTGTGGTGTGTAAGGTTCAAGAAACTTGGCAAGCCAGGCATTTTCCGGCGTCGCAAAGTAAAACGGCCCCATCAAACAGGGAATAAAAAAGTTTTCCGCACCATGTCCCGGCACCAAACAAGAAATCAAACAGGAAATATAAATAACCAGAGTTTCGTTGCGCGAAAGCGGACGGCGCCCCATTAAAAGGCAAAGCCCAATCAGCGCCGCAATAACTGCCGGAGTCCAGATGGCGATGCCATCCACTGCTTGGCCACCAGCCAATAACCGCCATTTCCAGAACGCCAGGCCCGCGCAAGCGAGCGCCACGCCTGCCATGACCATTGAAAACGCCACACGCGCTGCCGCATAGCGCGTGAACGGATTAACGACTAATAAAACCACTAAGAGCACGCCCACAGCGCCGGGCGGCAAGTGCTGCGCGCCTAAAAAGGTATTGGCGAGCTTGGCGTCAATAATGGGGTTAATAAAGCCGAAGAATGCGGCGGCCAGTAAGGAAAACAAAACGACACGCCTGGTCACGCCGCCTCCGGTCGCGCCGCTCCCGGTCTCGCCGCTCCCGGTCACGCCGCTCCCGGTCACGCCGCCCTGCCGCGTTGGAGAGTTAGCGGGTAAGGTTTCCGGGTTTTGCGGCAGCGTTTTGGATGCTGTCCCGACAACTTCAGAGGCCGGCGCGATGCGGTTGCTCATAGCGAAATGATTTCTTTGACGAATAGGAAGGCACAATTAAACGATTGATGATTTTGAATTTCGGGTCGAGCGTGTTCTGCGCGATGGAGTGCGCAATCTGTTTTTGCCGGGCAGTTTGAACATTACCACGCAAAATGATCTTCTGGCCTTGCAATTCAACGTCTATCTGCGCGCCCTCAAGACGGCTACTGACGGTTAGCGCCGTTTTCACACGCAACGTCGCGCCGCCGCTTTGCGAGGCCACTACTGTTTCCTGCAGAGTTCGCTCTACAGTAGTGGCTGTGGTCTTTTGCACTGAGTTAGCAACACCTTCAACTTGCTTTTCGATCTGCGTTTGTTGCTTTTGATCACAACCACTAAAGAAAATGCAAAATAAAAAATGCAAAATGCAGAAAGCGACACAGCCAACAGATTTTTTGCATTTTTCATTTTGCATTTTGAATTCCATAAAGGTTCTCATACTTGCCACTCAAATAGCGCAAATAGGGCGCGGCTTGCAAAGGTTGGCCGGTCACACGCAAAGCCAATTCCGGTGGCAAAAATTTACGGCCATGCTGATACAGATTCTCGGTTAGCCAATTTTTCAGTGTGCCGAATTCGCCCTGAGCAATATCATCCTCAATTTCGGGATGCGCTCCCGTTGCCTTGTCCCATATTTGCGAGGCCATCAAATTACCCAGCGCATAAGTTGGGAAATAGCCAAATGAGCCGCTTGACCAATGCGTGTCCTGCATTACGCCATCTTTATCATCTGAGGGCACCACATCGAAAAACTCCTGCATCTTGGCCCGCCAGGCTTCCGGTAAATCTTTCACTTCCAATTCCCGTGCGACAAGGGCCACTTCCAGTTCAAAGCGCAGCATGATATGCAGATTGTAAGTCACTTCATCGGCCTCGACGCGAATGAGTGAAGGCGACACGCGGTTAATGGCGCGATGCCATTCTTCCGGCGAAACATCACCTAAATTTTCGGGAAACGCTTCCTGCATTTGAGGCCAGAAATGTTGCCAGAGCGCCAGACTGCGCCCCACAACATTTTCCCACAGGCGCGACTGCGACTCGTGAAAAACCATGCTGGCCCCGGACGCCAATGGAGTGCGGCTTAAAGAAGGAGCAGTATTTTGCTCGTAAAGCGCATGACCGGCTTCGTGAAAAATACCGAAGATTGCCTGTGCCGGCTGATCGTTGCGGTAGCGGGTCGTAATGCGAACATCATTGCGCCCGAAGTTGGTGCAAAAGGGATGCGGCGCGATGTCCAAGCGGCCTCTCTGAGTATCGTAGCCAAACTTTTCGACGATGCGCATACCAATGGCGCCCTGCTTTTCCGGTGCGTAATCACGATTTAAGAAGTCATCGCGCGGCGCTTCTTGCGCGGCCAACTTTTGCACAAGGGGCACCTGTTTGGCGCGCAGTTCAGCGAAGATAACCCGCACTTCTTCGGTTTTCAGTTCCGGCTCGTAATCATCTAATAAAGCATCGTAAGGATGCTTTTCAAAACCATAATAATCGGCCTGGCGACGCGCATAATCCAGCATCTTTTCCAGATGGGGTTGAAAGGCCGCAAAATCATTGGCTCCGCGCGCATGGCGCCACACTTCATTGGATAAAATCGCGTCGCGTGACCAGGCTGCCACGAACTCATCGGGCAACTTGCGCGACTTTTCATAATCGCGCCGCGTCATGCGCACCAAACACGCTTCATCGGAATCGTTAGCCAGGTTTTGAATAGTCTTTTCTGCTTCATCCAACAAGCGCGCTGTTTCATCGGAAGCAAACTTTTCATGGGAAAGGCGCGATAACGTGCCGATAGCGTGGGAGCGTGCCTCGCCACCGCCCGATGGCATATAAGTTTGCTGATCCCAACCCAAAACACCGGCGGCGTTTTTCAAGTCGTCTATTTCAGCAAGATGGTTTTTCAGTTGCTCCAAAGCATTCATGATTAATCCAGATTCAAAATATCGGCGCGGGTGGCGATGCCGAGCAATTTTTCT
>DASWNL010000492.1:0-4549 GCA_036399215.1 Abditibacteriaceae bacterium | reverse complement strand
GCAACAAAGCTCTTGTCGAAGGTCATCTGTGGCGGCAGAACCTTCATCGCTTCGAAGCGATGAAGGCCGGTGTGCCAGGCTTTATAGACTTCAGCCATGCCGCCTTTGCCAAGCAAGCCATCAATGCGGTAAGGGCCGATTTGCGAACCAATTTCCATGATCGTTTCCGCTTAGCTTTTCTTCAAAAAACGCCTTGCAAAGCCTTGAATAAAGTTAGTTTTGGCAGGCCATATATCTATGATTACGTGCCCCGGTGCCGCTTCGTCCAGAGCCTCTACGAATTCACCGCACGAAGCAAAACGCTCATCCGGACTTTTCGCGAGTGCCTTAAGAATGGTGGCATTAGCTGCCTCCGGCAAGGAAGGGAATCGTGTGATAGGTTCTATTACCTCATGCTTCATAAGTGCAAGGAGTGAATCAAAAGGCATACGCCCACACAGCATTTCATAAGTCAGCCATGCTAAAGAGTATTGGTCAGTGCGATGGTCAAGAGGAATACTACTTCCTAATTGCTCAGGACTTTTATATTCGGGGAATCCAGTAAGCCTTTTGTCAGGTGTGATTCCAAAATCCACCAATTTAACCACGTAATCGGCGCCTTCTTTTTGCAACATCACATTCCCTGGCTTAAAGTCATAGTGAATGACCCCTTTACTATGCGCGTAATCCAGAGCGGCCGCCATTTGTCGCAGAATTGGCAAGGCTTCGGGTAAGGAAAACTTCTCGCGCCTATGCATGAAGTAGCCTAAGTCGCCGTCCTCCAATAGTTCCATCGTGAAGTATGGTTGTGGCGCAGCTGACTCACTAACCGCCCAAATTGTGGCAATGTTGGCATGACGCAGACTGCCGGCAGTGCGCGCTTCCTGCAAGAAACGCTCAATAAATGAGCGGTCGAAATTCATCTGTGGCGATAGCACTTTCATGGCTTCGTGGCGTGCCAAGCCGCTATGCCACACTTTGTAAACTTTGGCCATGCCGCCACGGCCTAACAAAGCCTCTACTCGATACAGCCCGATTTGCGAACCAATTTCCATGAGAATCACCGAAACATTACAGGCCTTGAAACCGACCAGGCGGCCAGTAGATAAGGGCAGCTACACCTTTTAAATTCGAGCGGGGCACAAAGCCCCAAGCATGGCTGTCGTTGGAATTAAGCCTGTTATCGCCCAGCATCAGCAATTGACCAGGTGGCACAGATTCAGCTTTAGCCTTTTCAATTAAATCCTGATTGTCGGCTGGCAAACGGGGCGCAGTTCCAGCCTCTTCCCACAAACCGGGTGTATCAGGAGCCATGATATATTCACGCGAATAGATTTTGTCGTCAACAATTTTCATGTCGTAGCCGTAACTACCGGAACCGGGCGGCTGTTCCCATTTCACATGAGGTTCGGGAGTAGCTTTGCCATCACGATAAACCTGTGTCTTTTTGACTTCTACAATGTGCCCCGGCACGCCAATACAGCGCTTAATGAAATCCTGACCGCCGGAGCCAGAGGTTTCAGGGGCGGTGAAGACCCAGATTTCGTCCAGGCGAGGCCCACGCAGGCTCGGTGCCATTTTGTTCACCAAAATTCGGTCGTGGATTCGCAGCGTGTTTTCCATAGCGCCCGACGGAAGGAAATACGCCTTTAGCGGCAAGGCGCGCTCTAAAAACAAAGTTGGCAACGCTACAAATGCCACAAGCGCTAAAAACCCCACAGTCAACCCAACTCGGTGCGGCGTGGCCACGCGCACAACCTGGGTGTCCGATAAGTCATCATGCCAGGTGCGCTTACCGCGATGCCACGCCACGCGCAAATAATTGAAGGCGCCCACCACGATATATATGGCTAACCAAAACAGCATGTTATAAATGGCGCGCTGCGTGCTGCGCTTGAAAGCGACCGGCGCGCCCTCTCTGGTCTTAACGCGCAATCCACTCAAGCGATAGCCTGGAGTTTGCCGGTCGTTGCTGGTAAAAAACGCGAAGAAAAACACATTCAAAACCAGAGTTCCCAACAGTAAAAGCCAGAAAACCAAAGCGTTCGGCATCACAAGTGAATGCGCAAGTGCCACTGCCCCAAAAAGCAGCAGTTGCAGAAAAATCAACACCAAGAAATCCACCATTTTGGCACCAGCGCGCAGCCAAAATCCGGCAGGCAGAAACTGGGGCGCCTCTCCTGGCGACGTATCCTCCGGCGGAGAATCCTCGCTTTCCCTCTCCACGGCATTAGATATAAATTCTTCGTTCATTTTCAATATTTTCTCAACTCTGCCCAAGAAACATACGCGGTTGAATAACAACTTGCCTAACAATGGTTTTCTATTTAGGAAATCTTTGGTATTCCAACAGAATTAAGCGCCGCTGTGTGCCTTTACCTGTTTCTTTGATGATCGCCGATGCACGGCCCTGGTCAAAAACCTCAATTTTCCGGCGGCGCCACTGAGCCGGATTATATTCACTGGTGTCATGTGAAGCGTATTCACGGGTTGTTACGTGGTATTCTCCATTACCTAAAGAGCGCAGTTTGGTTACATGAGCAAATGGTAAAGGATCGCCTTCACCGGTATTGAAATAGTAGTATCCGTTTGCGTAAAGAAATCCGCCCGCTGACGAAAGACGAGCCGGCTTACGATTGAAATACCATAAAGCAGTGCCGTCAATGAATCGCGCCGCAATACGATACTGGTAGAATCGCGGATCACGTTGGCTCTGTATGTTGAAATTATGCTCTTTAACTATCTCAATTTTGTCTTTGTAACTATTAATGGAGTTGTGCCGTATAGCGAAGTTGGTTAAATTTTCGTCCCTGAGTTTGCCGCGCTTAAAATTACCTGGTAAGGCTTCTGAAAAGTTAGAAAGAAAAAGATCGAGCTTTGGCCCTAAACGCGGCCCGGCATCAGCTTGAGGCGCCGATAAAAGCACAAAAACAAATACTCTGAACAACCGGTCCAAAACGTTTCGTTTAGCGATATAGCACTTCATGATTTCCTCCTGGGCTTTGCTGTAACTGCTGTAAAAACGCCGGCATATTCGCATTCACCTTCGCATGGAACGCGGAACCGGATAACAATTTATTATCAGTCGGTTGCACATTAAAAAGGCTTATCTGTCTTAACTGATTGTCTTTAACGTGGCGCTTGGAGATTTTGCGGAGCCACGTCAATAGAGGTGCCGGCATTTTCGGCTTTGGTTTGGCAACCGGCACATCTACAATCCGCACCGTCGTATTATAGGGCACGCGATCATAAAGCCAATTGATGTCTCTGTTACGCATCCGCACACAGGCCTTCGACGCATGCTTGCCGATAGTTTGCGGCTGATTGGTGCCATGAATCCCAATGCGATACCAACCACGTTTACCCATTGTATTCAGACCCAGCCAGCGCGTGCCAAATTGGCCGCGACCGCTGCGTGATATAAATGATTTTTGAATAATACGAAAGCGGCCTTCCGGTGTGCATCTATAAAGTCCGGTGGCGACATGAAAGGTTCGCATCGGTTGGCCGGTAACATAATAACGCAAGGTATTGTCCCACTTGTTGACTAAAATAGTGTGCCTAATACGCGAGCTTGGCACGTTGCGAGCGCCAAAAGCAGGTAAAGATATCACCAGAAAGATAACGGTAAGAATACACCTCATAAATCAATGCTCGATGGCCGCAACCAATGCTTCACGATTGGCACGCCATGCTGCAGTAGCGGATTCGGGGCGCAGTTCATGTGTTACGATAGCCACACGCAATGTTTTGCCACAGTAATCTCCAAACGAGCCTGGTGTTGGATAACCAATATCCGGCGTGATGGGATAGCGATTCTTTTTTTGCATGGCAAGCGCCAGTTGCCGTCCTGGCTCACCCGTGTAATTCATGTTGCCAAACGGCTGATGCAGGCTAACGATTTTGCTTGGCCTATATTGTTTAATTAACCCGATTACAGCTTTGGTTTCGGGTTCAGATGAAGGAGACGGCCCAGGATTATAGCGAGCTTTGGTGGCTTGAGCGCGCCATGTGCCGGGAAAATTGCGATTCAAATCCACGCCGCGCACGTTGCTGCGCTTGCCGCGCTTTAAGCCATCGGGATTAACAACCGGCGCCAGAATAACACAGCGTCCCTGTAAAAGTTGAGGATTGGCTTTGAGGTGCTTTCGAAGCATCAGCACAATGTCATCCGTAATCGGCTCATTGCCATGAAACGCACCAAAAACCATCGTCTTATCCGGCCCATTACCCAACACGTAAGCCACCAAAGGCTTGCCTGACACTGACTTTCCATATTGCACCGCTTCTTCCCGGAGCGGCGTCTTTTCAATCGTCTTCTCAGCCTTTGAAGGAGAACTGTTGCTGGACGGCTCAAGGGGCCTTGTATCAAGCGTTTTATCGGGCGCTGCGCTTTTGGTGATTGGCCTCTGCTCAGGGGCGGGTTCCATCACGCGAGGCTCACCCCTGCCGAGTTTTGCCACAGGCTCTTTTGCGGATTCTTTTTTTGAGGTTTCCGCCATCGGCGCGCTTTGAGTTTTAACTGGCTGTGCGGCGCGCGGCGAAGTTGGAGATGGCAGCGATTGCGATG
>DASWNL010000491.1:0-7733 GCA_036399215.1 Abditibacteriaceae bacterium | reverse complement strand
TAGCAGCGTTGTGTTGGAAACAGCGTGAAGGACGGATTGAGTTTCAATCGGAAAGCAGAATGTATCGTTTTCGTGCTTGCGGGCCGCGTTTCCCATTGAGTTCTAAAGGGTTTTGTGTGCAAACGTTGAATGGTCAGGACGTGCGCGTGCCGCTTAAAATCAAAGGTCAGGCGCGTTTGGCCTGGCGGGGGCGACAAGTGGCGTTGTTAGTGGAAAATTTTGTCTTTCATGTTGATTGGCCGGAACCGATAAAATGAAGAATGGAGAATTGAGAAATTTCTCGATTCTCCATTCGCAGTTTTTAATTCTCACTTTAATTCTCACCATGCGTTTAACGTTTCTTGGCACCGGCACCAGTTATGGCGTGCCGTTCGTCGGTTGTGATTGCGAGGTGTGCCGCTCAACCGACCCTCGCAATAAGCGTTTGCGCTGCTCAATTCTGGTCGCTGGTGACCGTTGTGATCAAAGCGAAGAGAACACCGAACGCGCTTTAATTTTAGTGGACACCTCTCCCGATTTGCGCCAGCAATTTCTCAAGGCGCAGGTGCATTACATTTCGGGCATTTTGTGGACGCACGACCACAACGATCATATCATCGGCCTGGATGATTTGCGGCCCTTATCCGACCGGCAAGGTTATGTCCATGGTTGGGGCAATGAGCAGACCATAGAACGCTTAAAGGCAGTTTTCGATTATGCCTTTATTCAGGAGCGCGAACGTGGTGGTTTTCCCCGCTTGACCGATCATATTGCCCGGCCATTTCAATCCTTTGAAATCGGTGATGTAAAGATTACGCCCATTCCCATCTGGCATGGGCAGCGTGAAATCTTCGCCTATCGCTTCGATTGCAACGGGCGTGTTCTAATTTATGCCACCGATTGCTCAGCCATTCCCGATGAATCGTGGGAGCCGATGACCGGCGCTGATGTGCTGGTTTTAGATGCCCTGCACGAAAAGCCGCACCCCACGCATTTCAATATCGAACAAGCCTGCGCTGCAACCGAAAAACTCAAGCCGGGCCGTGCGTTTTTTACTCACACCACGCATAACGTGGATTATCATCGCGTGAATTCCAACCTGCCGCCGGGGATTGAACTGGCCTACGATGGTTTGAGCCTGGAAGTGTAAGGCGCCTTTTATGGAGCAAGAAACCGTTCTTATTAGTGGCGGCGCAAAACGCCTGGGGCGCGCGATTGCCCTCAATTGTGCACAGTTTGGCGCTAATGTGGCGATAACTTACCGCACTTCAGAAGATGAAGCGCAGCAAGTTATAGAAGAATTACACGAAGTGGGAACCGGAGCGCAACGCTTCGCTGCTTTTAAGGCCGATGTGAGCCGTGGTGAAGATGTCGAGAAACTGGCAGACGAGGTTTTGCAAACTTTCGGTGCGGTAACGGCTTTAGTGAACAACGCGGCCATTTTTCGACGCACGCCGTTTGAAGCGATGACCGAAAGCGATTTTGACGACCATATCGCGGCCAACTTGAAAGGCCCGTATCTGATGAGCAAAACCTTTGGCGAAATCTTCCTCAATCAAGGACGCGGCAGCATTCTCAACATCGCGGATATTTACGGCTTGCGTCCTTTGAAAAATTACATTCCCTACTGCATTTCCAAAGCCGGCGTGGTGATGTTGACCGAAGCTTTAGCCAAAGCCTTAGCGCCCCAGGTGCGTGTTAATTGCATCTGCCCCGGCACAATTTTATTGCCCTCGGAAGTTCAGGGCGACAATGAAGACGAGGAAGAAACGCTGGTGGCACGCATTCCGATGGAGCGATTAGGCACACCCGAAGAGATCGCTGAAACCGCGCGCTTTTTACTGTTCGGGCCGGGCTTTATTACCGGCGCGGTTCTGCCCGTAGATGGCGCGCAACGCTTGAAATAACCGGCGAAGTAACAGGAAATAACAAGAGGAAAATAACCTGCCATTTCTGGCGCGAATTTTGGTAGGGAGGAAGCAAACCCGAAAGGACATTATGACTTGTCATTTTAAAATCCGCGTTTTGCTGAAGCCTTTGCTGATGGCGTGGCTATCCTTAACTCTGGTTACTACGGCAGTGCAGGCGGCGCCTTTCAAAAAGGGGAAGAAGTTTCCGGCGTTTACGCTGAAAACAAGCGATGGCAAGGTGGTTTCGCCAGTTACGCTTAAAAACAAGGCCTATTGGCTGACTTTTTTCGCGTCCGGCTGAGGCTCCTGTAATGCGGAGGCTCCGCATTTGCAAAAGGTGCATCAAACCGTAAAAAACAAGCAGGGCCTGGTGTTGGGCATTGCGTTACAGGGTGATACGCCGGCAACAATCAAGCAGTTTCGCACCCGTAACAAGGTGAATTACCCAATTGCTATTGATGCAGGCAACAAGTTCGGCAGGTTTATTGAGGGAATCCCTCTTACTGTGGTCGTAGATCGTAAAGGAATCATTAAAGAAGTCCATGATGGCTTCGATGTCAAAACAAACGCACAACTAAAAACGCGCTATCTCAAACTGCTAGGCGGCAAGTAAAATGAAACGGGCCGCAAATCTATCATGACTAAGGTTCTGATCGCTGAAGACGATCCCGAAATCAACAATTTAACCTCGCTGACGCTGCGCATGGACGGCTATGAAGTGCTTCAAGCGCACGATGGCCGTCAGGCGTTGCAACTCATCCTCCAGGAAGCGCCCGACCTGGTCATGCTGGATGTTTTAATGCCCGGCATGAACGGCTATGAAGTCGCGCAGGAGATGCAGTCTCGGCCAGCAGTAGCGAATGTGCCGGTGATTTTCGTAACCGCGCAACAGGACATGGAAGATCGCGTGCATGGCCTGGGCATGGCTGTAGATTACATCTGCAAGCCTTTTGCGGTGCCGGAGCTTTTGGCCCGCGTGCGCTCGGCGGTGCGTGTGCGCAAGTTGCAGGAGCAACTTGAAAAATTAGCAATCACCGATGAGCTAACAGGACTGACCAACCGGCGCGGTTTTCTGGCGCATCTGGAAGAAGAGTTGTGGCGCGCTCGTCGTTTCGGCCATCCTCTGGCGGTTTTACTTTTTGACCTCGATCATTTCAAAAAGGTCAATGATACCTGGGGCCACGCGCAGGGCGATGCGGTTTTAAAAGCCTTTGCACGTGTTTTGGAACACTCCTCGCGCCGCACGGATAAAGTCGGGCGTTTGGGCGGTGAAGAGTTTGCCGCAGTGCTTTCGGAAACCGATATAGAAGGCGCCGGAATATTCGCTGAAAAAGTGCGTGCCGCTACAGAAGACCTGGAGATTCATAGCGATGGCGGGAAAATCCCGGTCACAGTTTCCGCCGGCGCCGTTGCCGTGCCGATTGCCCCGGTTCACAATGAAACTGATATGGCCCAATCGCAGATGGCCGAATTGGCAAGCCGCTTTTTGCAGGCGGCGGATCATTGCCTCTACGAAGCCAAAGAAACGGGCCGCAACCGCACCGTTTTGCGCACCCTGGGCAGTGTGGACGAACTTTAATTCTCTTGGATAGAATCCCTCCTGCCCAGAGGGCACCCGCCCTTGGTAAGGGGGCTAAAGTCACACTTGCTAGGGCAAGGCAAATGCTTACCTTGCCAGTCGCGTCTGATTGTTAGCCCCCTTACCAAGGGCGGGTGCCCTCTGGGCAGGACGGGTTAATCTCTGCAAAACCTCACACTCATTTTCAATCCCGCTGCCGGACGCGGGCAGGCCAGGCGATGTTATTCATCTTTACAGAAATCGCTCGCGGAAAAAGCGCAAGCTTATGGCACGCGCTATCAACTTCTTGAAACCACCTCACCCGGAGAAGCTACATTTTTAGCAGCACAGGCTACTAAAGAGGGCTGTGACCTTATCGTTGCAGCCGGGGGCGACGGCACATTGGGCGAAGTTGTTAATGGTCTCGCGCAAAGTAATTACACATCAGTGTTAGGCATTTTGCCTTTTGGCACCGGCAACGATTTCGCGCGTTGTCTGGGCATCGGAACCGATTGGCAAAAGGCACTGGATGTTTTGTTTGAAGGCACAACGCGAAGAGTTGATGTGGGCCATGCACTTTTTGAAGAGACCGGGGCGCGGCACCTTTTTATCAACGTAGCCGGTTGCGGCTTTGATGCGCTTGTGGCGCAGCGCGTTAATGATTTCAGGTTTCATCGTTTGTGGCGCCATGTGCGCGGCGTGCCGGCTTATTTGAGTGCGGTCGGGCAAGAGTTGCTAAAGCTGCGGGCAGTAGATTTAAGTCTGGAGTGCGATGGCGAAGTGATTCAACAGCGCGCCATGCTCTGTGCCGTTGCCAACGCGACAAGTTATGGCGGTGGGATGTTAGTCGCGCCTGATGCAAAGTTCGATGATGGCGAGTTCGATATTTGCTTGATTAAAGAGGCCGGGCAAATGGAGTTTTTGCGTGCCTTTCCCCGTGTTTTCAAAGGCACGCACACTTCGCACCCCAAAGTGCAGATGCTTCGCGGGCGCGAAATCTCTCTGCGCAGCGAGCCACCGTTGCCGGTTCTCATTGATGGCGAAGTGCGTGGCAATACCCCGGTGCGCTTCTGGCTCGAACCGCGTATCTTAAAAGTGCAAGCGCCCTGCGCAGGATAACAAGAAAGATAAATCAACAAAGATAAAAAATCATGTGGCTTTTTACGCAATATGGGTTTTATTCAGTCGTCGCACAACCCGATGAGGCCGATCAATATCTGGTTCGCTCCCGTGTGCGCAACGATTTAGAAAATCTCAAGAGCTTAGCTCAACTGGATAACGAGATTCTCGAAAACGCCGGCACGGATTATCGCTATCGCCTGATTTTAAGTGGCGAAGAGTGGAGCCGCGCTTTAGGTTCGCTGGGTGCAGCCATTGACTACTCCAACTTCAAAGAGCGCATTGGTGAACTGCCCGACCAACGCGGCAAAAGCGCTCTTTATCAGCAGATGTGGAGCAGTTCCATCGCACTCAAAGAGCCATCTCTCGAGGAAGTTGCCAATGAAGAGAATGATGTCCGCCCCCTTGGAATGAGCGCCGAAGACGTTGAACTGGAAGAAATGTATCAAGAGGCCGTCGCGCGCGGGCAAAACGGCGATCATGAAGGCGCTTTAGAGATTTTGGAGCAACTGCTCGAACGGGCGCCGCAAGTTCCCGTGGGACACTGGATGAAAGGCGTGCATCTGGCGGCATTAGGCCGCCACGAAGCTGCCGTGTGGGCCTTTAGCGAAGGTCTGGAAATAGACCCGCACGACCCACACGCTTTGTGGAATATGGCCTTAGCCTGCACGCGCACCGGACGCTATGAAGCGGCGATCTTATCGCTCAAACATGCCCTGGAAGTTGAGCCTGATTTCAGCGATGCGCTGCTTTTGCTCGGCCACGTTTACGCGCGCGAGCAGAACATCGAAACACCACTCGATTTGGATGAATGGCTCATGCAGCACGAACCGGGTGAGTTGGATTTAGACGCGGCTAATACTTTTTTCCTGCTGACACTGGCCTATTTAGCTCTTGAAGATGAAGAAATGGCGCGTGAGCAGTGGGAAACCTTGCGCGAGCGCGACTACCTTTTGGCCGATCAGTTGGAGCCGTGGTTGGAAGATGAAATTCAAATCGCGCCGCCCGACGATTGGCAAGAGCGCAACGACGATTTGCGGGCTGCCCTCGAACGGGCGGCGCGTTGGGATGCGCGCGGCTCCGTGCCACCCGAAGCGACGGAAATGGTTTATCGCGCTTTCATGGAAAGCTGGCTTCTTGTGCCGCTCAACGATGAACCCAGAGAAGGCGAAAGCGGCGGCGCCAGCTTATCGCTACGTTCCGGCATTTTAGAAGGCATTGGTAACCAAACCGGCCTTGTTGCTTTTACTGACGAAGAGGCCGAAGGTCGTTTTTTCGGTGGAACGCCCGAACATAATATCGTTTTGTCCGGTGGCGATTTATGCCGCGCCCTGGCGCAAATGGCCGGGCGTTGGGCGCAAAGCGGCCACGCGCCCGCCGCTTTAGTGCTCAATCCCGCCGGCCCGCATCCCTATGCGCTGGGATTATCCAACTTGGTCTTCTTAGCCACCGGCGGCGTGCCTTTGGACAGTGAACATGCCGTTATCAGCGAAGGCACAACGGTTGAAATTCGCAGCGCCGGGGCCGATGAAATGCCACCTGAAGGCTTGCTTGAAGCCGTGCGCCAAGCCATCGCGCAAAGCGCCGCATTAACTGGCGCGCAAGAAGTGTGGTGGTTTATTCTCAGCTTTGGCGAAGGCGAGCCGCACCTGGGACTGGGCGTTTTTCCCGGCGACCAAAACACAGTGGATGCCGTAGGCCGTGCCATTAACGAGGTCTGGTGGGAGCACGCGCCCTCCCTTGCGGTTTACGATGTATTAGGCATGGAAGGCGACATGGAAATCCGCATCCGCAAAGGCGGAGAACTGCTTTGGCAAGCGATAGAATAACCATGAATTAGCAGTTGTAAGGAGTGTCTCATGAAGCGAATTTGGTTTTATCTTCTCGTGCTACTGGTTTTCAATAGCAAGTTCGCTTTGTGTTGTAGTTGTGCGGAGCCAGACCCTCCAGAACAAGCGCTTAAATCTGCCGATGCAGTGTTTGCCGGAAAAGTTATTTCATTAACTTCTTCAGGAAGATTTAGTGGAACATACTCATTTCAAGTAAATGAGTCTTGGAAAGGCGCTTCTCTGAACATTCTTTTTATAAGAACTGGACGGGGCGGCGGTGATTGTGGTTACGGGTTTGAAATAGGTCAAGAATACCTTGTTTATGCTTACGGCAAATCTGGTCTATCCACCCACACCTGTTCCCGAACTAAACCACTTTCGGATGCGGGGCAAGATTTAGCTGTTTTAGGCCCCGGCACTCCTCCTTCAGCAACATGGTTATGGATAATGTTTCTTTTTGGCGTTAGCCTTTTATCCATTCTCCTTTTGCGTTTCAAACCGAAAAGAAAGCCTGTTGAATGACCTATTGAATGACCTATTCGCCGCGTCCCGATGTTGTGGCGGGTTAAAACGCTGGAATTTAGCCTCTGAATCTCTGCCGGAGTGCCTTGTGCAACGACTTTAGTGCCTTATTCACGCAAATAAGCCGCATATTGCACCGTAAGAGGCGCATTATGCTCTGAAGAAGGCGCTCCTGTCGTCACACGAGGCACTAAAGGCGCTAACCCGACTAAACTGGGCGCCATGCGATTGATTGAAGGTTACGATTTATGCCGCGCCGCGCTGGAAGAAGCTAACGCGGCGCGCGCTTTGACGAATAATCCCCAAATAGAAACTGCCGTGCGCGAAATTTGCGAAGTAGTGCGCGAGCGCGGCGATGAAGCGCTTTTAGAAATCGAGCGGCGTTTCGATTGCCCGACATTGGAACTGTCACAACTGCGCGTTACGCAACAAGAGATTGATTCTGCCTGGCGCAGTTTGCCCTCTAATGCACAAAAAGCGTTGCAGCGTGCGGCGGATAATATCGAAGCCTTTCATCGCGCCCAACCTGCCGGCGATTGGTTTACAACTTCGCCCGATGGCGCTTTTTTAGGGCAGCGTTACACGCCAATTGAGCGGGTGGGAATGTATGCGCCCAACTATCGTGCGGCCTATCCTTCAACGGTTCTCATGCTGGCTATGCCGGCCAAAGTAGCGGGCGTGCCCGAAGTGGTTTTGGCCTCGCCGCCGGGACGAGATGGAAGTTCGCATCCAATGATTCTTGCAGCGGCCAAAGTGGCGGGCATCGAAGAGATTTATAAAATCGGCGGCGCGGCGGCGATGGCGGCTCTGGCTTAT
>DASWNL010000490.1:0-2245 GCA_036399215.1 Abditibacteriaceae bacterium | reverse complement strand
GAACAGCCTTTAATCTTTCGGACATGCCTAAGCCGTCTCAGACTGTCTTGATGTCGGATACCGGGGTAACCTCGCTGCCAACCGAACCTTACATAACCAACCCGCCTGTCATCGGCTCTAAAGGCTCAGCGTGGCTATTGTGTGACCCAACTTGCACCAATAGCGGCACCTTTCCCAACCCCAAGCCGTGTAATGCTGGTGCAGCCGCCAACCCTGGTTCCTCCACCGATTCAAACTGGTCTGCGGCAAATCCACGCCATCTCGACTCGGTTAACGTGGCGTTTGCTGATGGTCACGTAAAATCTCTGCCTGCCAGAAAGTTTTACTATGCAGATTCACTCTGGCTTCAACCCAGAACTGGTGGCCCCTGATTCTGCAGAATTCTCTAACATCATAATCAGAGTTCAAAGCTAAGGCTGGCATCAGTAAAGGTGCCAGCCTTAGAAAAGCTCTTTTAAGAGAAGGCGAGCAGTTAACCAATCTGAGGAAAGAAATGAATCAATCAGCTTCATATTTAAAAGCACTTGGTATGCTGGCTACCGCTGCCCTACTTACTTCATTTTTAGGAGGCTGTGGCGCTAAAGACGAAACGGTTAAGGGAGATAGTAACGGCCCGAACGGTAGTAGCGTCCTGAGCACTCCTATGGACAGTGCTGCTCCTGGCACCGTTAAAGACAGCATGAGCGCTCCTGCAAACGGTGGTGCGGGAAGCGGCAGTAGTGCCATGAAATAAACGCCGATAATCAAGGGCAAATCGGCATCGGAACACAAAAACGACTCACTGCTACATAGCAGTGAGTCGTTTTTGATTGCACATTTTAGAAAATGGCAACGCGCGTTAAACTTCGTCTACAGATACAGTTTCATTGACTGATTTATCACGCGTGCGCAATTCGACACCGCCGCTTTTTTGGTGGTTTTACCGGCCACAATTTGAACAGGAATGCCAAACAAATCGGCGTCGGCGAATTTAGCGCCGACGCCGCTCGTAGCGGTCGTCGAAAAGCATGTCCACGCCCGCCGTTTTCGATTCTCCGTAGAGTTTTTCGGCAATTGCGCGCCTGGTGCCCGCCTCACTTATGGATACGGCGGTATGACCCTCAACAAGCGCACGCCGATTTAATGATTGATTTAAATAAATTGCCAGTTGCTGTTTGGTTTGCCGATGATAATATGGAGTCGCTTTGCAACGGTGCAATTCAACGATACCTGGAATCGTCGTCTTTACGAGCAGAACCCCATTTTAGGCATGAGAACTTTTGAAATTGGACTGGCGGCTTTTGCGCCAATAGAAGACAGCACGGAATTCTATGTTGAATGGCAATGGGGCGGCCTGAATGGTAGAGGTTTAAAAGTTCGCGTTACTGAACACAACTCAGTCGAAATAGATTCAGAAGTGTGGATTTCCTAAATCTACTGCATCCGCTGTAATCTCGCTGCGTAGACGTGACTGATGGATAAAACATAGACAGCGATGCGTAAATACACGTTACTCTCGTTGGCCTCTTGCGAAGCTTAATTATAAAGAGCGCAGTATGTCGTGTTCAGGGAGAATGAGGCTTTCTTTCCAGCGATTTTCGACTTAAAGCCCGTTGCAGAGCAGCGCGAGCCGGAGCAAAATCCGGTGCTAATCGCAGCACAGCCTTATAATGCGGAATGGCGGCGGAGGCCTGGTTCGCTTTCATCAGCGCGTTGGCAAGGTTGAAGTGAGCTTCAGGGTTATCAGGACGCAGTTGCAAACTGCGTTGCCAGGCTTGAATCGCTTCGCTCCGGCGATTTTGCCGGGCCAGAACAATCGCCAGGTTATTGTAAGCCTCCACAAAGTTGGCATCCAATCGCAGACAGGTGCGAAAATGCTCTTCCGCTTTTCGCCATTGCTCTTGTGCGGCCAGCGCATTAGCTAAGTTGTAATGCGATCTGGCTGAATCGGGCTTCATTTGAACCGCACGTTCAAAAGCCCCAACCGCTTCCTGCGTGTGGCCCAAAGCCAAAAACGTATCGCCCAGACTTGAAAAAACCGTATAATCTTTGGTTTCAAAACGTGCAGCTTCCTGATAATAGCCCAGAGCTTCCGCTAATTTGCCTTCGGCGCGGAACAGGTTACCCATCTCAAATTGCACGTAGGGCGAATGGGGGTTGACCTTATAAGCCTGAGTGAACAGGGTGCGGGTGTTTTGCCAGTGCCCTGTGTGCGAAACCGAAAGCCAGGCGAGCAGAAGCATCCAGGCGCCGGCAAGGCATAGCG
>DASWNL010000489.1:0-2061 GCA_036399215.1 Abditibacteriaceae bacterium | reverse complement strand
CAATGGTTTGCGCCTGGCCTTGCGGCGCGTTGTTAGAAGCAGCGACTTCAAACTTTACCGGCACCGCCGTGCTTGAGGCTAAGTTGCCATCCCAGGCTTTGACGGTGAAAGCAGTTGTTTCTCCCAACGCATCGGCGGCGGGTGTCCAGATAACATCGTCACCATCATCAATCAAAAAGCCTGGCTGCACCGGCGCGCCATTAGATGTTAAAGTGCCGCTTTCGATGCTTTCCACGCGGAATCGCACGCTGTCAGTGGCGTTATCAATATCTGCGACATCTGAAAACGCACGCAACTGCTGGAGGGAAACGGTAGTGGGCCGGCTTTGCATTGCATTTGGTATCGTGTTGATATTCGTCAGCGTCGGCGCGTCATTGACCGGGGTCACGCTGATGAAATTACCCTCCCGAAAAACCGTTGTCGTGCCGTCGCTGACTGTGAATGAAAAGCCCCCGGTGCCGTTGAAGTTTGCGGCTGGCGTAAAGGTAAACTTTGGGCCGTTGCCGGTGATATTGCCAACTGTAGCCGGTGGATGTTGCGCAATGGCATAGGTTAGCGCATCGCCATCTGCATCATCGGCTTCAATAGTGAAATCAACCGCCGAGTCTTCGTTAGTCGCAACTGAAGGATTTTGCACGCCGGGTGCGTCATTGGCTGCCGCTACCACAATCGGCACTGGCACAGGAGTAGCCGAAGCATTGGTGCCGTCCCATGCTTTGACGGTAAACGCGTTGATAGTGCCATTGATGTTGGCTGGTGGCATCCAAACAAGCGGATAATTGGCATCTGCTTGAGCCAAAATTGTTTGTCCAGGCACAACCGGCTGCCCGCCTTTGGTTAGAGTGCCCGCAAGCACTTCCTCGACGCGGAACGACAAAATTGGTTGTTCATAGCTGGGATAATCGGGCTGATACTCATTGGCGTTCTGCCATAAACCGTAGTGAGAGATATAAGAAGCTGTATCTTCTTTGCCCTGTGTGAAAGGCGCTACGGTGGTCAATGTCGGCGCATCCGGTGCCGGTGCCAAATTTATGGTAACTCGTGCATAACCTGAGTAAACCTTGCCATCGTTCACGCTAAAATGAAACGAGGTTTGACCATTGCGATTGGGCACCGGGTTGTAAATAAAATTGGGTGCTGTGCCGCTAATACTAGCGCCGTTTAGCTCGACAAATTCGTAGCTCAGCGCATCGCCATCAACATCGGTGGCGTTTAGAGTGAGGGGAAGAGGCGTGTCTTCTGTTCCTTCTAAAGTGGAATCTTTCGTCACCGGCGCGTCATTAACTGGTGCCAGGGCAACGGGCACATCAACGGCGTTGGCCGAGGCCAGAGAGCCATCGTAGGCGCGCACCTTAAAGGCAATTACATCGCCGTTAATGTTCGCTGGCGGTGTCCAGGTTACCGGCGTATTCCATGTGACCAGCGTTTGGCCGGGGATTACCGGTTGCCCGTTTTGCGTAAGCGTGCCGGAGACAAGTTCTTCGATGCGAAAATTTATTGTCGGGCCATCCACATCGGCTTCGTTGCCTTCAAAAGCCAAATCACTGTGGTCAACGATGTAATTGTTATCTTCGTAGCCTTCTTTGAGCGGATTCACCGTGGTCAACGTAGGAGCGTCATTGACCGGCGAAATGTTCGGAACAAAAGAGCCGTAGCTGGTAAGAGTGCCGTCGCTGGCGGTATAAGCGAACTGGGTATAGCCGGTGTAGTTGGGCGGCGGGTTATACATCAGGTTGGGCGCCGTGCCGGTGACGCTGCTACCGGTCTGCATACCGCTAAAAACATAGGTTACGGTTTGCCCATCGGCATCGGTAGCGGGCAAAGGCAGTTTTGTGGGCGTGTCCTCGACGACAGCCAGCGCCTGATTACCGGCGGCATAGGGGTAATCGTTGACCGGATTAACCGTAATGCGCACCGTCACTTCATTGGCGGAAGCTTCGAGGCCATCCCAGGCGCGTAAAGTGAAGGCTTCAAAAGTGCCGTTTTGATTGAGTGGAGCTTTCCACTCAATGCCATTGGTCACAACCCAGCCCGGCCCAATGGGATTGGATTTTCCAGTGG
>DASWNL010000488.1:0-1796 GCA_036399215.1 Abditibacteriaceae bacterium | reverse complement strand
CAAATACTTTTCCGGCCATCCCGAATATGCTGATTTGCCACGTAAGTATAAAGCGGCCATTGTGGGTCATCGGAGCGGCGCGCAGTGCGAAATCAATGACATTTCGTTTTACGGGGTAAAACGCAGCGACGGCGCAGTAGGCTACGGATTAATGTCCGGTGGCGGCTTGTCTACTGAGCCACATCTGGCGCAAGATTTCGGCGTTTTTGTTAAGCCTGAGCAAGTCATCGAAGTGATGGAAGCGGTTACACGCATCTTCCGCGATTATGGTTACCGTAAAAGTCGTAAACACTCGCGCCTGAAATACCTGGTCGCCGATTGGGGCGCCGTTAAAATGCGCGATGAAGTCGAAAAAATCATTGGCTACAAACTGACCGATGGCGAAGACCAGCCCCCCGTCAAAGGTTATGAAGACAAATTAGGCGTTTTCGCGCAAAAGCAAGAGGGCCTGAGTTTTGTCGGCGTGCCCGTTGTTGCCGGACGTATAACCGATGAGCAATTATTCGCCGTCGCTGACCTGGCGCAGGAGTTTGGCAGTGGCGACATTCGCCTGACGGTGATGCAGAGTCTTTACATCATTAATGTGGCGAATGAGAAGATTCCGGCGCTTTTGGAAAAATTAACAGCGATTGGCTTGCCTGTTGATGCTTCGCCGGTTCGCAAAGGCGTTGTCGCTTGCACTGGTATTGAATTCTGCAACCTGGCCGTGACCGAAACCAAGCAACGTGCTAAAACAATCGTTGAACAGCTTGATCAGGGCGTGCAATGGTCGGATTCGGAGTTTTTCCGCATCAACGTCAATGGCTGCCCCAACTCATGTGGGCAACATTGGATAGCTGACGTAGGTTTGCAGGGCGCCATCAAAAAAGTCAACGGCCAGACCGTCGAACAATATGATGTGTTTTTAGGCGGGGCTTTGGGAACTGATGCCCGTTTCAACCGCCGCATCAAGCGCGTTAATGCCGATGATGTCGCGCCTTCGATTCAGAAATTGATCGAATCTTACCAGGCCTCGCGCCAGGATGGCGAATCATTTCCCCACTGGGTGGAACGGCATAGCGATGAGGAACTTGAAGTGATGTTTTAATCGCCTGAATTACTACTGAAACAGCCGTCACGCAACCTTGTGGCGGCTGTTTCGTTTGTGGGGCGCCTTTGTCTTGATAAACTGCACACAGAGGCAAGGAAATTTTAATCGCAGTGAACAATTCGGTGATCGTGCCGTCCTGAGAGGCCGTGAATGACGCAAACAGGACGAAGAATTGCCGAAAGAGGTGCTGCGCATGGTTGCGATGACATATTCAAAAGTGTGGCCCAACACTCAAGAACCCGACAGCGATGCCGCGCTGGTTGAGCGCGTGCTTAATGAAGACCTGGCGGCGTTTGAACAGTTGGTGTCGCGCTATCAAAATAAAATCACTGGCTACGCGGCGCGGATGCTGAATGATCCGACCGAAGCCGAAGATGTGGCCCAGGAAACTTTTATCAAGGCTTATCGCTCACTGGCGAGTTTTCGCGGCGAGAGTTCCTTTTCGACGTGGCTTTATCGCATCGCCACTAATCTGTGCATTGACCGAGTTCGCAAAATTAAGCGCAGTCCCAAGCCGGCCTACTCTTTGGATGAACCATTCGATAAAGAGGAAGATAAGGGCGGACGTGAAGTGGCGGATATGACTTTTGAGCCTTCAATTGCCATTGAACGCGATGAAGTGCGCCGCCGGGTGCGCGAAACAGTTGCTGAAATGCCTGAAAAACTGCGCTCGGTAATCGTTATGTGCGACATTCAAGGCATGAGT
>DASWNL010000487.1:0-7919 GCA_036399215.1 Abditibacteriaceae bacterium | reverse complement strand
AGCGGCGCCTGCAAAATTTAATGCGCTTCGATGGGCGTGCCGCTGCCATTTTTATAGGGATTGCTGCCTGTTGGAATGGTTGGATAGCAGCCACGCATTGGCCGCAATGGTTGTTCTTTTTGCATGGTGAAAATTGGGGCTACACAGCGCCTCTCTGGTCTTATGATGTCTCATGGTGGGTTTTTCGCCTGCCCTTTTTGGAGTTGTTGCTGGACGTATTGGGACGCGCGCTTTTGCTTGTTCTTTTGTGTGGCCTGTTACTGTCGGTTAGCAGAGGCGCAGCACGCTTTTTTGATCGGCGTCCGGCTTTGCCGCTTGAAGCCATGCGTAGTCTGGCCCTGCTTGGCATGGCATTGCTCCTCGTGCGAGTTATGCAGTTTGCCCTCATGCCCTTGCACGAAATGTCTGCATTGGTTCTCGATGCCGCGAGTTGGAATGCGCGCCTTTGGGCCTGGTGGCTGGGCGCGATTTTCAATTTATGGCCCGCTGCCCTGCTGCTCTTTTTTGTTTTACGGAAGCGGCGACCAGAGCGTGTTTTTGCTTTTTCCGTAATGCTCGCATTTTGCGTCTCGCCGATTTTGGTTTTCACTTTTTCGCGAGTGGCGCCGCTTTTCAGGGGAAGTAGCGATGACGCTTTCATCGCAGCCCGTCATGCGGCCACACGCCACGCCTGGGGCTTAGATGAAGTGGAAATTAAGCAGTGGCATCCCTTAACGGCGCCACGCAAATTACCTCAGAATCAGCAGTGGCTAAAGCATCTGCGTTTCGATGATGCAAACACTCCAAACAGAATAGAGCAAGGTGCCACAATTCCGCTTGATTCAAATGTCTGGCGTTTCTTATGGGCCTGGCGACAACGCGATGCTTCTTTGCTTCGCACATCTGGCGACCTCGCACCGCACCAAACTCTTGAAGCACAAAGAGCCGCGCTCGCACCGTTTCTGATACCCGGTAATGTGATGCGGCGCGTTGAAGTGCAAGGGAAAGTTTTTCATTTGCAAGAATTGCTCATCGCGACGAACTCCTTTCCCGGCGCAAATTCGGAAACCATCGAAGATAGAGGACAAATCCAAACTATCAACAGCGCGCGAGCGGCAGTTTTGTTAGTGCGCGAAGCGCCAAACGGCGCTATTAAATTTTATGCGCTGCAAACGGCAACGGATGCGTTGACACGCGCCTGGCAAAACGCTTTGCCCGGCTCCATCTTACCCTTCACCGAGTTACCCAAAGCCTTACAGAATAACCGGCGCTATCCCGCCGAGTTATTAAAGCGGCAAGCGCATCAACTATCGGAAGTTATGGGTGCCCATTGGCACATGGCCGGTCAACGCGTCCCATCGGGCTGGCTTCAAACGCAAGAGCCGGTTTTCGCTTCCCTACCCGATGAAGCCGACAATAAAAAGTTTTCTTTTAAGGCCCAGATTGCCCTGTGTTCGGATACGGATGGCCAGACTCTGGCTGCGTTACTCTACGCCGGTTGCGAGGGCGAAGCATTTGGCAAATTATCCCTGCTGCGCTTCGACAAGGATGAAAGCACGTTAAACAGCTTAGCACCGCTTGATTCCGGCTTAATAGGGCCAAATGTCATGGCCGAACGCATGGCGGCGTTTCTAAAGATAGAACCGAATTCGAGCCAAAAAGCAAACGCCATATCGCACTGGAGCGGCGGCATGGTTACGCCAGTCGCGGCCCAACATCAAGTCTGGTTATGGCAACCCATTTTTCGTCAACGGGGAAGCACAAAAACATTAGCCGGCCTTGCCGTAACAAATGCCGCCTGGAGCGACGGCCCTATTAGCCTGGGCCACGATCCTCACCGCGCCCTGCATAATTGGCAGAGCCTGGCAGGAGCCTGGAACAGTTCAAACGATTGGCAACAAACTCAAAACTTAACCAGTCGCCTTCGCGCCTTCTTAGAGCCGGGCAGTGCCCGACGAGAGGCCGAGGTCGCCCGTTTAATCGAGTTGGCCACGAAATTACATCAGGCCGCGCAAGTTGCTGAAAAAACAGACCGCTCCAATGCAAAATGGCTACGCCAACAAGAAGGCAGCATTCTCAAAGAGCTACAAGCTCTCATGCCCTACAATAAAAAAGAAGACCAGTAATCTTATCCAGCCCCATTTTGTCTAATTATTGCTTACTAAAAGTCAGATTTAGCCTAAAATTCGCAAAGAGCGACTTTGTCCTGGTTTTTCCTGTCAGTTTTCATGTAAGAAAGGCATTTTAGGCACGGCTGAAGTCACGGAGATGGAGTGCATGAAAAATACTTTGGCGTTGATTAAGCCTTTGACAAAACCCTTATCGAGTTGCGCTGTGCTGGTGGCTGACGCCGCGATTGCGAAATAAAGCGCCACCCGCGAGATGGCTCGGTAGTTGCCCGTTGTTTTTGAGTTTTTGGAGCAGCGCCTGCGCCTGGATGAGCTTATGGATACCGGCCTTGATTGGCATCGTAATGCTGCCCATCATGGCGCGCTTGTTTTTTAGAGATTGCTTTGAATTCCCTCTCCCAGCGCAGCGGTTGGGCGGGGTGCCCTCTGGGCCGTCGAGGGGCCAGGGTGAGGATAAACATGGAAGATGAATTGGTTTTAGTAGATGAAAACGACAACTGCATCGGCACTTTGCCCAAACGTCAGGCGCATGAAGACGGCGGCGTGTTGCATCGCGCGTTTTCGATTTTTATTTTTGACAGCGCACAAAGAATGCTTTTGCAGTTGCGAGGCAAGGACAAGTATCATTTTGGCGGACGCTGGACGAATGCTTGTTGCAGCCATCCCCGGCGCGGCGAAGAGTTGCAAGAAGCTGCCCATCGTCGCTTGCGCGAAGAGTTGGGCTTCGATGTGCCGTTACAAGAGCTTTTCAGCTTCACTTATCGTGCCTATGATGAGAAAAGCGGCCTGACTGAGCACGAGTTCGATCATGTTTTTATTGGTCATTATGATGGTGTTCCTCAACCGAACCCGCAAGAAGTTGACGATTGGAAATGGGTGAGCATTTCGGAACTGGAAGACGACTTGACGCAGCATCCCGACCAATACACTGCCTGGTTCCGCTTGTCGGTCACGCAGGTTTGCAATTCGCTTGAAGCGAAGCTTAAAGCGCAGTAAAAAAGCTGCAAATCTGATATGCTTTTTCGGGAAACGCATGGAAGCGCCATATATGGAAACGTCATGCAAGAAAAAGTTATGAATGATGAAAAAACAACCGTTCGCCTGACTGAAGACGAAGTGAATTACATTGCCAACTTATCGCGGCTGCACTTGTCCGATGCTGAGCGCGAGCGTGCTGCTGGCGAACTGTCCCAAATCCTCGATTATTTTGAAAAGTTGAAAGAACTTGATACTGAAGGCGTGGAGCCGACTGAGCATGTTTTGCCGGTTGTCAATGTGCTGCGCCCCGACAAGTCGCGCCCTGGATTAACCCCCGAAGCTGCCCTGCAAAACGCGCCTGAACAAGCCGCGCATATGTTTCAAGTGCCACGCGTTGTGGAAGCTGAATAGCTGGTGCAGTTGTGGGGTGGTAAGGTCGTGATTTCGCCACCTCACAACTGCACTACCTCACCACCCTATCACTATGTCTTTAATTGAACTCAGCGCCTATCAACTGGCGCAGCAGATAAAACAGAAGAAGTTATCATGTCGCGAAGTGACCGACGAATTCTTGCGGCATATTGAACAGGTCGAGGAGCGTGTCAAGGCCTTTGTGACTGTCATGCCCGAAGAAGCGCGCCGCCGCGCCGATGCGCTCGATGGCCGCTTGGCTTCCGGCGAAGACATTGGTGCCCTGGGCGGCGTGCCGGTTGCCGTCAAAGATTTAATTTGCACCAAAGGCACGCGCACGACTTGCTCTTCGCGGATGTTGGAAAACTTCGTGCCGCCTTATGATGCCCACGTCAGCGAGCGATTAACCGCCGATGGCGCCGTGATGATTGGCAAGGCTAACATGGATGAGTTTGCTATGGGTTCATCCACGGAAAACTCCGCCTTTTTTCCAACGCGTAACCCGTGGGATTTAAATCGCGTGCCCGGTGGCAGTTCAGGCGGCTCAACAGCAGCCGTCGCCGCGCTTGAAGCGCCCCTTGCGCTTGGTTCCGATACGGGTGGCTCAATTCGCCAGCCGGCAGCTTATTGCGGTTGCGTCGGGATAAAACCTACTTACGGTTTGGTTTCGCGTTATGGCCTGATTGCCTATGCCAGTTCACTTGACCAGATAGGCCCCATTGCCAACGACGTGCGCGACACAGCGCTTTTGCTGCAAACCATCGCTGGCCATGACCGGCGCGATTCAACCTCCATCAATCGTCCCCTGCCAAATTATCTTGAGGCGTTAACCGGCGACATCAAAGGCTTACGTGTTGGGGTGCCAAAAGAGTTCTTCGCACAGGGCATTGAGAGTTATATGGCCGATGCCGTGCATGCCGCGATTACCAAATTATGCGAACTGGGCGCCGAAGCTGTCGAGATTTCAATGCCCAGCCTTGATTATGCGTTAGCCGCCTATTACATCATTGCACCCTGCGAAGCATCCTCTAATTTAGCGAAATACGACGGCGTGCAATACGGCCTGCGCGTCGCCGAAGCCGGTGACGACATCGTAGCACTATATTCTAAATCGCGCGCTGCCGGTTTTGGTCATGAAGTGCAGCATCGCATTATGATCGGAACGCACGCACTCAGCAGCGGCTTCTACGACGCCTACTATTTAAAAGCACAAAAAGTGCGCACCCTGATTCGCGGCGACTTTGAAAAAGCCTTTGAAAAATGCGACGTGTTGGCTACCCCAACCACTCCTGGCATCGCTTATAATATTGGCGAGAAATCCAATGACCAGATGAGCATGAAGATGGCCGATTTCACTACTATCCCCGTCAACATGGCTGGATTACCCTCGCTTTCTGTGCCTTGCGGCTTCCACGAAGGAATGCCACTGGGGTTACAACTGATTGGTAAATTGCTGGGCGAAAGCACACTGTTGAGGACAGCACACGCTTATGAACAGTCAATAAAGTTGTATAAAGAGAGGGCAGGCTTGTAAAATTATTGAGGATTTGATAGAAACTCAGAACAACATTAATTTGTCTGTATCGCTTCTTACTATGTTTAATGCTCAACAGAATGCATTAAACGAATTGTAATTTAGTATCTAATCTTATAAGCCTCATCATCCTACGCTGTAGAAAAAATACAAGTGAAAACGGGGTTAAATAGAGATGCCTGTTAAGGAAGTTTCGGATAACCTTTGGGAAAGTTTTGGATTGGTTCTTCATCTGGGTGACGATATGTTGGAAACCCCTCCAGTCGCCATTTGGTGGCACTCTAAAGACACTTCAGGTCATGATTTCGTCTTTATGGACCATTTCAAATGTTGTGCTTTTCTCTACGATCCAGAGGGTTTCCCTGAGTATGAAGATTTAGACGAGAATTTAAGAATTTTCATGGAGCGAGTTCTTGAGAATTCGGATTTAATGTCAGAATTTGCCAGAATGCACTTTGACCGAGGTGGGGAGGCGCGCGGGCAAGTAGTTAACGAAATCAGAATACTCGCGCGTTTAGATAATCCTGATAAACGAGAGGCTTACGTGCATGGCTTGCTATCAAATTCCATTAAACCTCACTATGAGAGCGGTATTTCATATTGGGAAAGCTGCTATGGCGGTTGTCCCATGCCCTCCCACTTGCGGTTCATGCCCAAGAATCCCAACGTGTCCAGAAATCAACATAACTCGGTGACATGGTGCGCCCTAATGCTAAATGCTTGGTCATTCCATTTAGGCATTGAGGAGGCAAACGGCGATGTCGAGGAATTTCATGCAGGATTATGTGGTAGAACGGATTACTCTCACCCATTCCCACTGTTATAGAGGAGCTTGAGTGCAAAAAGGACATAAGGAGAACGCAATGAAAACGATTCATAGTTTCCGGTTTGAAAATGCCGGATTTTTCATTGATTTGACAGATCAAAAAGCGGCGGTGGTTATCGATCCAATATCAGCCGGAGGCCGTGTCCAGTTGCATGAAGGCAAAGGTAAAGACCGAATGAATGGAGCCTCCATTAGGGTTAAGGAATTCAATGCCTATCCAGTGGAAGTTGAAGGCAGAAAGAATTGTGGACGCCTAACAGTGTCGTTCTATGCTTTCGGTGGACGTCTCCTCAAAGACTACAACTTAGGGGTTTATCGTCACTTGTCTGCGTTGGAAAGGTTAGCTGTTCTACTCAATAATTTGGTAGTGCAACCCTCCGACAATACGACTTCGCAAACCACCAAAGACTTCCAAACTAAAAGCTCTTCACCCGATCCTATAAACCCAAAAGTTGTAGTCCCTGAGGAGACGTCCACCGAAAACATCGCGGCGGTCATGCATCAGACAATGAGTGGTCATGCGTCAACAGCTTATTTGGCCGCAACAGTTACCAATGGGCGTTTTTCTCACACTATTTCAAGTGACTAATTGACCAAAACAACACCATGAAAACTATTTCGTTCTTCTCTTATCAAGGTGGGGCGGGGCGCACGTTTACTCTAGCAAATATTGGTGTGTATTTAGCGCGGCTTGGTTATAAAGTCGTGATGTTGGATTTCGACTTTCGCGCACCAGGATTACCTGCAAAGTTCGGCTTTGATCCTTGGGAAGATAAAACTTATGCAGGGACAAAAGGCGGCGTGATGGACTTCATCTGGCAGAAAGTAGAGACAGGAGTAGCTCCAGAATCTTTTGAAGATTACTATATACCTTTGTGGCCCCACAATGCTCACGAAGAGAACAGCGATGGATCGCTCGCAGAAAAACGCGGTGAATTGCTCCTAATTCCAACCGGCAATCCTTCTAAAGAGGAATACTGGGAACGTCTGACAAGCCCTAGATGGACAGAACGATACATTTTCGACGATGAGGAAAAAACTACTTTCTTCGTTACTGGTTTAAAAGGTGCTATTAAAAAATTGGGAAATGTCGATTATTTGTTAATTGATACTGAAGCGGGCATAACTATGTATGGGGGAGTAAGCAATCTCCTTTTAGCCGATACTGTAGCTTGTTTCATTGTCAACAACCCCACTAGTGTTGGCGGCACTAAGCGGGTTTTGAGTGCTTTGGCAACAACAATTGAAAAACGAAAAGAAGCTCAGGCCAACACAGGCGTTGAACTGCCAAGTCTTCGTGTGGTGCCAGTGCTGAATCGATTACCACACTCCTCCTCACATCAGAGCCAAGCAATAGCAGAAAGTATCGCAGGGAAAATTCAACACTTTGAAACATTGCTAAATTTCCCTTCGGGGTGTCATTATGTTGATGACCCCAGTCTCCCCGCATATCCTCATGCTTTACATGTTGACCGCGATGTAGAGTCTTTTGAACATTTGATTGTGGATTTTATCGAGTGCAAAAATGTAAAACTCATGAATGAAATTACGTTTTTATTAGACAAATTATGCCCAGAGGTGGTTGAAACCTTGAATGGGGGTCAACATCCAGAAGCGGAAAGTGAAGTAAGGGCATTTCTTTGGAATAAGATCGATTTAACTGGGGCGCCAGAGAACGTAGAGATGAAATTCAAAATTTTCGCTCTGAAAATGTCTCAACATATTAGTCGTTTAATTCATATGGAAGATGAAGCAAGAAATGTTGCGTTCAAGGTAGATACTCTATGCACTACTTTGAGTCATTTTGCTAACAAAATGCCTGATTTGGCTCCTCAAATTTTAAAGGATGCTGGTAAAGAAGCTGGAATAAAATTTGGAGATTCATTGATTGGAGAGGGGGATCGGTTGCCAATCCAAGACATGATACAAATCTGGTGCAATTTCGATTCAGAAGTAGGATGGGGGAAATTGTCGCTAAATAATCCAGAATTTGATTCATATGAAAGACTCATTCATGGTGAAATTCTCGTAGACGATAATTTCTTGGCAGCCGAGCGCACGC